>JANWZT010000299.1 GCA_025054515.1 Candidatus Caldarchaeum sp. | reverse complement strand
GCCAATGCTCGATGTCAGCACCGCGGAGATAGGAGTGCCGGAGATAAGCCTGTTAAGCGGTGTAAACGCCGAAAGCGTAGACGGCCGCGGCGTTCTGATAGCCATCATCGACACCGGCGTAGACTACAGTCATCCTGCCTTCAAATCACCGAACGGAACCTCTCGAATTCTCTACATTTGGGACCAGACGATCGATGGAAAGCCTCCGGCTCAATTCGGTTACGGATACGAATGCGACGGCGGAGAGATAAGGCTGGGCACATGCCCTCAGAGAGACACAGTCGGTCATGGAACGGTGGTTGCCTCGATCGCGGCTGGCTCTGCTTACGGCGGCTGGAGTTTGAGGGGGGTTGCTCCAGGTGCTGAGCTGGTTGTCGTGAAAAGCGGCGGGCCTGCGTGCGGCGGCCGGAGATGGTTTTTCGACGAGAAACAATTGCTGGACGGAATCGCTTACGCCGTTCAAAAATCTACCGAGCTAAACAGAAGGCTGGTTGTTGTTCTTGCTCTGGGAACGGACATTGGAGCGCATGACGGAAGCGCGCCGCTCGAAAAGGCCCTCGATAAATGGGCTGAACAGGGAATCTTTTTCGTCGTCGCCGCAGGCAATTCGGCCAACGATTCAAGACACGCTGAAGGAATGCTTGTTCCAGAAACGCCGGTCACGCTACGGTGGACAGTCCCTTCGGAAACCACCTCAGTCAGCATTTCCTTCGTGACGCATCACCGAAACAGGTTCAACGTAGGTATCTCTACGCCCACGGGAACAAAAATAGACATCCCCTTCAACGGCTCAAAAACTGCTGAAGGAGTTACAGCTGGATTATCCGAGACGAAAACAGGGGCTCTGAGAGAGGTTCTCGTCGATGTCTCGGCTGACCTCCTCGAACCAGGCCTTTGGAGCCTCGTCATCAGACCAGTGGAAGTAGCCGATGGGAAATGGCATGCCTGGATACAGTCGGACACTTGTGACGACGAATCAGAGTCATTCGTCCCGTCCTTGGAATATCAGATAACTCCTGCTTCGACGGTCACCATACCCGGCACGGCGAAAAAAGTTCTGACAGTCGGTGCCTACACGACAAAAAACCG
>JANWZT010000298.1 GCA_025054515.1 Candidatus Caldarchaeum sp. | reverse complement strand
GTTTCGTATCTGCTGTTTGGGTCTGTTCTGTGTGGTTTGTCGTTGAACCCGTAGCCGTCCCACATTTGCAGCAAAACGGAAAACAGCTCGCGGGCTTTGGAATTTTCGCCGGCGAGCAGAAGGTCTAAACATCGGTAAGCCAGAAGGTCTGCGTATTCGGGCCAGTCTTCGAAAACGCGGCTGTAGTCGGGTTTTTCGTATAGAATTTCGAAGGTTAAGTTGTATGCGGTTGAATGGATTTCACCGACTTTTTCATCGGCGTGTACGTAGAATTTATCCGGAATATCATAGCCAAGTAGAACTTCGTGTCTCTGGTTGAAACCGCCGGCAAACTCGGCTGAAAGCTTCTGTTTGAGCTTGTTGCCTAAACCGCTTCCTACGATGCTTAAGGCTTCAGCGGCCAACAAATTGTCGGATGCGATGTATATTCGCTTGCTGTCGGGAACGGCCGTGACGGCCGCCCTCAAAAATCCCGCTTCGGGCACATACATGGATTCGAGAAAAAGGCGTGCGCGGTCCACAGAAAAACCGCTCTCTGTGTCGACGTTATTGGGGGCGAAAAAGAGTTGCGACAAAAAATAAGCGCCGGGCAAGGTTAGAAGAACCGCGGTAATGATTTTCATTGCCTTCGACCGAACTTTCACTGTATGTGGTGCGATGTTGGTTGAACATCGTCGCGATACGATATGAGACATTATCTAAATCATTAATCGGTAGTGTCGTTGATATCTTTTCCGATTATAGTTTCTTGGTTGAGGAGGCCGTCGTCGGTTTTCTGCCTGTGTACGTGGCTTGGTTGGTGAAATTCTGAGCTGGGCTGTTGACGCCGTGTGTCAATTTGCAGGCTCGGGGTCGTTACATGAAAAGAAATTTAGTAGATGGTTGAAAGCCATGGTATGCCGATGACTATTAGTGCTATGAGGTATATTAGGCCAAAGATGAATCCGAGTTTCCAGAAGTCGGAGCTTTTGATGTATCCGCTGCCGTAGAAGATGGGCGCGGGTCCTGTGGCGTATGGTGATATGACTCCCATGATGCCGTGGGTGTATGCGAGGGCGAATGCGGCGAATAGTGGTTGTGGGCTGAAGAA
>JANWZT010000297.1 GCA_025054515.1 Candidatus Caldarchaeum sp. | reverse complement strand
ATTTCTATTTGCTGACCTGAGGGGGCTACGTAGGTTAGCGTGCGGTCTTCGTTGTTACTGTAGCTGCCTCCCCCTCCACTGTCTAAGAACACAGCACCCGACGCGCAACAGCCTGAGGCATTCAAAGTCGGTTCAACTGTTTTGGCCGCTGGTTTCCTTTCAGCGTTGCTGGGAGTTGGTGGCGGGATAATCATGACTCCGATGTTTATGATTTGGGGCAGGATGGGGCCGCACGAATCCGTGGGCCTGAGCCAGTTCGTCACGATGTTTAACGCAGCAGCAGGAATAACTTCATACATATCCCTCGGGTTTTTTGAGCCAGTTTATTTCCTTGCGGCTGCTTTAGCTGGTTTTGTGGGAGGCATGGTCGGGAGTAGAATCGAAATAGCGCTGCCCGATAAACAGTTGAGAAACATCATCGTTACAGGTTTCTCTTTAATCGGGATATGGATGATTTCATCGGGTTTTCTACATTAGCTGGATTGCCGTCATCAAAACCAAGGAGATACCAAATATGACAGCCCAATTTTTCCATCTCCACGCAAAAACTTTCTCGCCGTCGAGCGGAGGTATGGGAAGCATGTTGAAAAACATCAGGAACGAGTTTACCGACGCTATTGCCTCCAGCACCGGGTTTGACAACAGCTTGGCCATCGTGAAAGCAGCTATCGCAAGAATTAGGTTGAACACAGGACCAGCCGCCGCTATTTCACCTATCGTTTTCTGAGTAGCCATTCCTCGTATCATGACGGCGCCGGGCATGATTACTTTAAAAGGGACGGGCAAAATCGCCGTGAGCAGGGTCACAAACAACCCTGCGGGAAAAACCCGGAATTCCGCCGCTAACCCGCGCCTCAAGCCCATGAATTTGTGGGCGAGCTCGTGACCGACGAAAGAAACCGCGAAACCCGCCACGAGAAACGCCGTTGATGTAGGTGACACAAAGATGAAACCCAAAAATCCGAAACCGGCCAGACAAACAGCAGCCGTTGCCACAAGAAGATGAATGACCTCCGTCCTACTGAAGGATAGTTGGGGCTTTGATTCACGCCCGTAGGTTCTCAACGCCGCTCTTATTCGGATTTCCTCGG
>JANWZT010000296.1 GCA_025054515.1 Candidatus Caldarchaeum sp. | reverse complement strand
GGGAATTGAAAGAGGCTACAGTCTTAATTCTCCCCGTTTCCCTGAGGAGCTTCTGATCCCGCGAGAGGGAATTGAAAGGACATCATCGAAACAAGACCCATTCAGGGCTTACGCACTACACTGATCCCGCGAGAGGGAATTGAGAGTTTTTGTTGTTGGCGGGTTGGTGCTTATTCCGATGCTCTACAGTACTTTAGGTAGGGGCAGTATCTGTCGCATTCCGGCGGAAGGCCCGGGTCAAACCTTTCCGCAGCAACCCGCAGCAACAAATCACGCCGCTCCACAAACTCCATCCGCAAAGCATCATCGACCGCGACAAAATTCTCATAAACCCTGCAAACACCATCCCGGTCAAAACTCAGATAAACCAAAACCGCGTGGTCAACGGGAACACGAAACTGGGCTTCAAAACACAACGCATAACCAGCCAAAGCCACCTCAAACAAACGAGACGGCCGCCGCGTCTTAAACTCCACGATAACCGAAGGAGGAATCAAAGCATCAACCCGGACAGCCCGATGAAGCCCCAAAGGCCTTCCATCCAAAGGAAATTCACAAATCCACGGAACAACACGGTAAACAACACCATCCCAGCTAAGATAACGCGAAACCGACAAAACCTTATCCAAAGCAGAAGAATATGCATGAGCCGCACGACTCCACAAAGAATCAAAAACATCCGGAAAACGGGAAAACCCATCCTCCTTCACCAAAACACGACCCAAAGCCATCATCTCATCAAAAAACATCCTCCCACTCGAAGGCCGCCGACCATAGAGAATCGATTTCGCAGCCGTCGTCGCAGCAACCACAACCCTATGAACAAAAACCCCGAACAACAAATCAGAACCAGCACTTTCCCGAACACGCAGCACATGCCGCAGAAAAGAAAACCGGCCAGAACCACAGTCAAACGAAAGGTCAGAAGCATTAACCCGAACACGGTAGGGATTCAGCAGAGGAGGCTCACGCCACCTCCAACCCCTCAACTCATCACTAACATGACACGGCATCCCATGAAAAACATCCAACAACCTCAAAACATCCTCAAAACTATAAAACACAACAAAACCCCGCCAGCCTACAACACATCCGCCGAA
>JANWZT010000295.1 GCA_025054515.1 Candidatus Caldarchaeum sp. | reverse complement strand
AAGGCCTGAAAAAGCTAATCCGGGTTCTCCGAGGTTTATCGACTTTGTAGACACGTTCATTGTTCGGAGGCTGTGGAGCCATGCTTCAGGGTTTTTACCGATATCGTTTACAGCCCATGAACATAGGGCTGCTGCATAGTCTACATATGAATCATCTGAGCGGAGCTTTAGTTTTCTCAAGATTTTTGACATGACTTGGCGATCGTTGAAATGTGATTTTATTTTCGGAAGGCTGCTTTTTATCTGGAGCAGCTGCAGAACGTCTTGGAAAATCTGTTTCAAATCATAGATTTGACCTATTACAGTGGCTTCTTCCTCCCCTATTTGCAGAGAAGTTCCCCCCAAGGCGGGTGAAGACGCAAGAGGAGACAAGGCGGTGATGACGAGTTCGCGGCCTAAAGTTCCATGAGGCAGTAGCTTGACCGTGAAGCTGTCGTTCACCACGGAATCAAAACCTCCCCGTCGGCTATGTAGACAGCCCCATCTCGAGGCTTTACTTTCACTGTGGAAAGAACTCTTCTATCTATGTCGTATGGAACTATGAGTTGAACCGTTGGTTTACCGACGTAGTCTCCGATTGAGGAGGTCCTCCAGTCAACGACGCTTGCAAAGAAATAACTGCCAGACGTGGGTATCTGTCGGTCTGCTGGAAAATAGTAGTTTGTTTCAGCTTCTCGTGCTTCCACAACCTCTAAATCGCCGTAGGCCACCGAGTTAACCGATACGATGCTTTCCCTAGCTCCGAACCGGGAGATAGACCAAGCCGCTGGAACCAGCACCTCCTCCCAACGCGGCCCGAATTCACTTTCCATACCGTTTTCATCGAAAACATATACAACCCTTAAACTTCTCGAACTATCTGGGGATGGACCGGTGTAAATTTTTGCCACAGCTGCGGCGTCTTTTAGAATTTGTTTGTCGTCGGGGTCGTAGGAGAAAATTTTGGTCAAATCGCTGTATTCGACAAATGGAAGATTAAGCGCTAGGTATATTCCTCTGAACCTTGACCGAATTATATCCGCTGAACTTCGCTGACCAGTGTTTTCGGGCCATCTAAGCTGTTGGGCGATGGGTTGGGCGAGGGCCCCGATAAGTGTTGTAGGTGGAA
>JANWZT010000294.1 GCA_025054515.1 Candidatus Caldarchaeum sp. | reverse complement strand
CGGGGCAGCACATTCACGATAAGAAAATTCAGGGAAAGGCCTTTCAGCATAACCGAGCTACTTATCTCCAACGTGCTGAACAGCGAGATGGCCGCCTACTTCTGGCTACTTCTCGAAAACAAGGCAAGCATCATGCTTATCGGTGCGACGGGAAGCGGCAAAACTACGTTACTCAACGCGTTGACCACTTTCATAAGACCGAGGATGAAGATAGTCACATGTGAGGAAACGGCTGAAATTAACATTCCTCGGGAAAACTGGGTTCGTTTTGTAACGCGTGAAAGCTACGGCCTCGGCTCGTCAGACCGCGGCCAAGTTTCTCTGTTCGACTTGGTCAAGACCAGCCTCCGTTACAGGCCCGACTACTTGATCGTCGGTGAGGTAAGAGGAGAAGAGACGTTCGTCATGTTTCAGGCCATCGCCACGGGCCACGGAGGCCTTTCGACGGTTCACGCCGAAAACATCGAGTCGGCGGTCAAAAGGTTCATGAGCCCGCCGATGAACATACCGGAAACGCATATTTCGCTTTTGGACGCCATGGCTTTGATCGAGAGGGTTCAGTTGAGGGGGAAGACCGTCAGCTTCGGCAGAAGATGCCGGATGATTTGGGAGCTTGAGGACGCCTACCACTACCGCACGATCGCTTCATGGGACCCTGCGACGGACACTTTCAGGGTCAACTTCGCAAACAGCATCCAGCTGGACAGCATATCTTTGCAGACGGGGTTGTCTAAGGAGAACATCATCGTCGAGCTCTGGAGGAGAAAGGAAATTCTGGAGTGGATGAAACAGAACAAAATAACCGACAACAACCAAGTCGCCAAGATCATACTATCTTATTACGCTGACCCGGAGAAGTTCGTGTCAGAGATCGGTGTTTCGCTGAAGAAGCCCACGATAACGCAGCAGGTTAAGCAGGCTGCTGTGGAGCAGGCTAAACCCATCAGGACTTATTCGGATGAAGAGGTGAAGCAGGTAGCCGACTTCCTGTCGGAAATCGTTCTACGTAGGGCTGGGCCGATACCTTACTGGCAGATATTTGTCAAGACGCCTTATCCGCGGGATTTGATCATACGTGCGGTGAAAAGCCTCAAGGATTCGGGCAAGATTCAGATTG
>JANWZT010000293.1 GCA_025054515.1 Candidatus Caldarchaeum sp. | reverse complement strand
ACAATAGTAATAACTTGTCCGGCCGGGCCTTGGGGCGGGCTGACGAAGATGCTGGGAGACTTGACCGGCCTAAGCCTTGCAAAGCCTATGTCCTGGTTGGGGGAGCCGCGGAACCCTGCACGCGAATCAGTCCAAACCATGTAGACGTCGTTGTCGGTCGCCGCTATCCCCCAGTAGTCGCCGACGAAGACAGCTATGCCGTATGCTGGGTTGGACGGGTAGTCGGACACCCTCGAGTTTTCGAGGAAGGTTTCTCCTCTGTCGCCCGACCTTGTGTAGTAGATGTGGTAGCGGTAGTTGTCCGGGTCGTCTCTCATGTCTCCCCAGATGACGTGAATTGTGCCGTTGGGTGAAACAGCCATGGTCGGGAAGAACTGATTACGAGTTGTGATGTCGTCGTTGATTTTCCGCGGCCTCGACCAAGTCACGCCTCCGTCAGTCGACTTGGAGAAATAGACGTCGGACAGGTCGCCGGCTGTTCTTCCCATGGCTCCGAAGACGATGTAGACTTCGTTGCTGTTTTGCGGGTTGGTTCCCAGCACGGGAAACATCGAAGCCCATGAACGGAAGTAGGTCGGGCTGAGGAAGAAGGGCTGCTCCCACGTTCCTCCGGGAAACACGGGCGAAGGCCGTGACCAAGTCCTTCCACCGTCACGCGAAACAACGACCATCGGCGTGAAAAGCCCTTTGAACGGGCCGTCGTCAAGCGAGTCGTAGTAAGCGACGTAAACCGTTCCATCCTTCGCGACGTGGATATTGCTTCCCTGCACGAGGCGGGCTTCTTCGTCACCCGCCAACCCGCTGAAGACAGGGCTCACGGCCACGGGGCTTGACCAAGTTTGGCCACCGTCCACGGACTTCACCAGCTTGATCGAAACTTCGACGATGGGCTCGGCTACGAAGGGATAGTAGTCGAGGAACGGGTAGATGATTCGGAACTCCGTGTACGTGACGTATACCGCGTCTATTGTTGGGTTGGCTTTGTCGGGGCCCACAGCCATCCAAGGCTTGTCGAGGAAAGAGACTGCGGCCCTGTCGGCTTCCGGCACTACCCGGCCTTTTGCGGCGACGAACGGATAGCTCCAAGAAACACCGCCGTCTTTCGAAACCGAGACCGTGACGCTCGCAACCTCCGTCT
>JANWZT010000292.1 GCA_025054515.1 Candidatus Caldarchaeum sp. | reverse complement strand
CCCCGACATTAAAATATGTTTTTGAACAGCGTATATATCTCTTTTTGTTCGGGACAGCGACTCATCCTTATCTTATGGTACAAACTTTTAGGGATGGTTTGGTCGGCTTGCCCGAACACGTCAAGCAAGGCATCAAAGCATTTGTCGACGGCGTTGAAGTCTTCTCCGTGGAGAAAGGTGTCGGCGAGCCCGTGGTGTTGATTCACGGCTGGGCTTCGAGCTCCTATTCGTGGCGTCGTAACATTGCTGCGCTCGCGGAACACTTCAGGGTGATAGCTCTCGATTTACCCGGGTTCGGCCTCTCGCAAAAGCTTCCAAATGGTCTCCGTCTCAAAAGCGTAAACGATTTTCTCCTCAAATTTCTCGAAAAAATCGGCGTCGAACGCTTCAACCTCGTCGGCATGTCGATGGGCGGCGCCATCTCCATTTACAAAGCAACCAGCAACCCAGAAACTGTCAAGAAACTCGTCCTCATCAACCCTGCTCTTTTCGGAGCAGGGGCTGGAAGGAGGAGAGCACCTGCAAAGCTTTTGTCCATCAGACCTTTCTACGACATATTCAGCCGTGTTTTCATGTCTAAGCGTTTCATCAGGAATGTTTTGAAACAAGTTTATGTGAAGCGGTCACTGGTTGATGACGAGCTCGTCGAAGCCTACTACCAGTCGGTAAAGCTATCGGGAAAAACCCTCGTTGAAGCCTTTAGCTTGATGGAGGATTTCGATTTGGGGTTGACGTCGAAAATCCGCTGCCCCGTGTTGTTCATCCTTGGGGGACTCGACAACTTGGTTCCAGTCGAGAAGAACAGAGAGATTGCCGAGCGGATGGGGGCTAAAATCTTCGTCGACCCTGAGTCAGGTCATGGAGTTCACGAAGAAAACCCTGAAGCTGTCAACAACGCTTTGTTGAATTTTTTGAAAGGCTGAGGAGGTTATGGCAAGTAAGAGGGTTGAGCAGCTCTTAGAGGTTTTGATGTCAAGCGTTAACTCAAACGCCGTACCGCCTGATTTGGGCTGGAAGGTTTTCGAAAAATTTCTAGCGGATGAGTTGGAGGGTGATGATGGCTTCCGTGTTTTGCTGAGAGCATGTAGAAAATGTGAACCCGAGAAAACGAAGTCGGCTTTGAAGGGGGGTTTTAGGTGAAACTTT
>JANWZT010000291.1 GCA_025054515.1 Candidatus Caldarchaeum sp. | reverse complement strand
CGACAATAACGATGAGCACTATCACCAAAGTGATTCTCATCCATGCAGCTCTCCTAAACCATCTCGAATTCAAGACGGTGGCCGCTCTGAAATGTGAGACGATCTCCAACACAAACGTGACGAAACTGAGAACAGCTAACACTAATCCCGATACCGCGACAATTCCAAATATCCCGAACAAGTTCGGACCGAACATCTGCTCAAATGATTCTGGGCTCAAAAAATCAACTCCACCGGTGAACGGAAGCATTAACAGAAGAGGTAACAAGGAACCGAAGAGAAACACAACCAGCCCTAGGGTAATTAGGAAATTCACTATCATAAGCGACCCCGTTGCCTTGAAGACCGTTTGACCGGTCTTCGAACCGGCCCTGAGCCATGCTATGCCTATCAGAACAGGCGCAACAAGGTTTGCGATGGGTATAAGAGATAATATGTAACCAATGCCGCCCAAAACGCTCATAAACGTCGCGAGAAGTCGATTGGTGCGTCTTATAAGCTTTCACGCATCGATGGTTAACGTTATATGATTCAGATATGTGGTTAGGGTGGATGGATGGTTGAAGAAACACCGAGAATGCTCGTGATCGTCGTTGACCGGGATGATGACCTTGGAGTGAAAGCGGGAGTCAAAGGGCCGGTCGTTGGGAGACAGGAAAACCTCAACGCCGCTGTCAAACTGGCTCTGGCGGACCCCGAAGACCCGGACGCCAACGCGATTTTTTACGCGGTGAAGCTGTACGATGAAATGGTTCGAAAGGGAGTTAGCGAACAAATCGAGGTCGCGACGCTCACTGGGTCGGCGAAAGAAGGGCTTGAAGCGGACATGAACGTGTTCAACCAGCTGAGGGAGGTTTTGGAAAGGTTTCCGGCTCAGAGATGCATTTTCGTCAGTGACGGGGCGACCGACGCCGTCGTAACTCCGATTATTTCTTCGCAGCTGGCCATCGTTTCCGTGCAGAGAGTCGCGGTTAAACAGAGTCAAACGGTTGAGCAATCGTGGTTGATTCTAGGAAAATACTTGCGACAAGGAATTACCGACCCACGTTACGCGAAATTCCTCCTCGGCATACCCGGAGGCTTCATAGCCTTGTCTGCTTTGCTCAGCTCCTTCGGCCTCGCCCAACCCACGATTCTTCTTTTATTCCTCGGCC
>JANWZT010000290.1 GCA_025054515.1 Candidatus Caldarchaeum sp. | reverse complement strand
ATTACCAACCCCCTCGAACCGACGTAGTCTATGAAGTGTTCGGCAACCTTCTTCCTTTTATCTGGATGAATTCTCACTCCTTCACCGTTTGTTCCGAGGACGAAGAAGCCGTTGACGCCGTTTTTTAGATGAAAGTCAACAAGCTCGGCTGTCTTCGCTTCAACGTCGACCGAAGGCGTGAGCACAGCCGACACGGGTCCTGTGAACCTTCCCAGCTCCAACTCAGGCCATCACCCTATGGAATGGGAAAAACATTCCGAAGCATTAAATCGGCCAGACACAGGCTGTTGCACGAAACATCTCCAATCGTTGAAGTCGGTGAACCGCTGGAACAACCCACAAACCAAGAATTGTCTACAGCAGCCGAAATCTGAACATCCTGCCAACCCATGAACAACGAATGCACCATGTGCATATTTTAATCTTTAAACGTCTCCGGGCCCGGTGGGACTTGAACCCACGACCTCCGGCTCCGAAGGCCGATGCGCTGTCCATTCTGCGCTACGGGCCCTCTACGCTATGGCCCGTAGAGTATAAAAACCTAGGGGAGGGTTGACGTCTCTAGAGAGATACTAGTCCGTAGATGAACAGCGGGATGAAGACGAGCGAGAGTGTGTTCAGCAGTTTTATGAGGATGTGTAGGCTTGGCGCGTAGGTGTCTTTCATGGGGTCGCCTACCGTGTCTCCGACAACAGTTGCCTTGTGGGCGTCCGTACCTTTCCTCCCAGCTATCTCCATATACTTTTTTGCGTTGTCCATAGCGGCTCCGCCGTAGAACCCTACGATAGCTAGTGGAATGGCTGAAACAGTGGCGCCGATGACTAATGCCCCGACTGCTTTCCAGCCGAGAACGATTCCCAGCAGGATGGGAGCGAGCGTGACAACTAGGGTAGGCGTGACCATCAGCCTTAGAGCTGTTCTAGTGGATATGTCGACGCATCTAGCGTACTCGGGGCGTGATTTTCCCTCCAAGATTCCCGGAATAGTCCTAAACTGCCTTCGTACCTCCTCGACCATCTGGAAAGCGCCCACTCCAACCGCCTTGACGGCATAGCCTGAGAAGACGTAGGGAAGCATGGCTCCGACGAAAAGACCTATCAGAACTGTCGGCGAGTTTAGCTGAAGCACAGTTGACAGGGCTTCTATGTTGGCCAGAA
>JANWZT010000028.1 GCA_025054515.1 Candidatus Caldarchaeum sp. | reverse complement strand
TCGTTGTTTCACGGTTTAATACGTAGGCTGATCGGATGTAGGCTGGTTTGGATTCCGCCGCAACTTTCTACGGGCTTGCGTCGGCTTTTGCGTGGGGCGCAGGTGATTTCTACGGCGGCTATGCGTCGAAGGCTGTTCACGTCCTCAGGGTTGTAGCGTTTTCTCAGACAGTCGGCTTCATTCTTCTGGTTGGTTTGGCTGTGGCTGTGGGCGAGCCTCTTCCCGGTGTCGCCGACCTTGGCTGGGCTGCTGCAGCTGGTTTGATGAGCGGCGTGGGCTTGATTTTCTACTACGCCGCCCTTTCACGTGGAGAGATGGGTGCTGCCGCCCCGGTCACGGGTGTCTTGACAGCCGTTGTTCCAGCCTTGGCCGGGTCTCTGCTCGAGGGCGTTCCATCCACTCTGCAGGCTGCGGGGTTTTTTCTCGCCTTCGTCAGCATAGGTTTGACGACAGGTTCGTCCGGGATGCGTCTGTCTGTCAACTCTCAGCTCGGGTTTTCAGCTGTGGCTGGGCTGGGGTTCGGGCTGTTCCTAGTGCTCCTCGGGCAGGTTTCCGAAGGCCTCTACTTCTACCCGCTGTCTGTCTCACGGATGATTACCGCAGGCTTAGCCGCCTTCCTCGCAAAAACACTCCTAAACACAAAGAGTGTGGGAAACGCTTTCACTAAAATCGCCGCCGCCGGAGTTTTCGACACGGGCGGAAGCTTCTTCTACCTGCTTTCACGTCAGGCTGGAAGGCTCGACGTTGCCGGAGTGCTATCGTCGCTGTATCCCGTCTCAACCGTCATGCTGGCCAAGGCAATTCTACACGAAAAGCTCGGAAAACAACGCACAGCAGCCATAGCGTTGGCAGCAGCCGCAACAACCCTCATAAACACTTAATAAAAAACGAACCGAAAAACCAAGCAGCCGGGGTAGCTCAGCCTGGTAGAGCGGCGGGCTGTTAACCCGTCGGTCAGCGGTTCAAATCCGCTCCCCGGCGCCAACCATTCCGACTTTATTTGTGGAGAAAGACTGTTTCCGAGCTGATTCTATGCATATCTAGAAGACGTTTTGTGTGCTTGACAACATCTTTGTTGTTGAAGTTGGTTTCGACCCAGAGACCACTAACCTTTCTCTTACTTCTGAAGGGTTTCCCGTTCTCGTGACGTGGCACCGAGTTTACCAAATAGGTAAAACCCTCAGATGTTTTTATTGGAGGCTGCATCAACATGTTAGACGACACCAGCCACTCTACCGCTGCAGTTAATATATCCCTCCAATATTTTAGAGGAGACCGCTTTCCGTCAGGGAATCTGATTACTTTGTAGCTTAGTTTTTCCTTGAGTTTTGGAGATATTTTAGTTAAAGGAATTCCATCCGGTGGAGGCGGCTTGATATGGTCGGGCGGATGTCCTATTCCTGCGTGCCGCAATATCGAAAACGCTCTTCTTATTATTTCGCCTGGTTCCATCGCCGAGATGTCCCATTCTGCGATTTTCTTCTCTGGCAGGGGCTTCTGTATCTGTGTGTCATAGACCTCCCATTTCGAGCCGTCGGTCGCGATGAAATAGCGCACACCTTCCGAGACGCAGTAGGAAACTTGCTGAAGCAGGTCTTCCTGTTTGCCATATGCTTTGGCTCCCACGAAAGCAAGCCGCTGACCGTTGTGGAGGAGGGTGTAGTCTGGTTTTCCTGCTTGTGTGGTGACTTCGGGCCTGACGAGATCCGGGTCTTCGGTGTTCCAGCCCAAGGCACGGAGCAGTGGGTCGATGAGCACATATCTCGTTAAAGCCTCGTTTTTCTGAAGCAGCTGCCCATGTGTATGAATGCGGTTTTTAAGAGCTTTGACGACTTCGATAAGGTCGTCGAGCGTCACAAAAGGCGTTAGACCTCCGCAGACATATATTCTTTTAAACGAGAGGGTTCGTTTGCTACCGACACCATGTTATCGTGACTTGGTTGTTTTTCAAACATTAAATTCTTGATTTGCTGAGTTGTGTTTGGAAAGGTTTGGGCGAGTCTCAGTTCGATGTGATTCTCGACCATTACCGGAATCCGCGGAACTACGGCGAGCTGTCTGACGCGTCGGTGAAGGTTAAGGATTCGAACCCATTATGCGGCGACGTCGTCGAAGTCTACCTGAAAATCAACGGAGGCGTTGTTGAGAAGGCGAGTTTCAGGGGCCACGGCTGTGCGATAAGCCAGGCTTCGGCTTCGATGTTGATTGAATCTATTCAGGGCAAATCTCTCGATGATGTGAAGGCCTTGGACAAGGGGTCTGTTTTCGAGATGCTGGGTATCGAGGTGGGGCCGGTGCGTGTCAAATGTGCTCTGCTTCCGCTTAAAGCGTTGAAGGCGGCGGTCTATTCCTACCTCGGGACGAAGATGGATACGCGGGAATTCGAAGAATAGGGTTGGACGGCCTCATCGTAAAACAGCCTTTCGCAAACAAAATAATTTCTGGACGCAAAAAAAGGGAGCTAAGACTGTGGCCTCCGCCCGTCAAAAAAATGAATCGGAACATCTATCTTCTATCCAACGGATACGCGCTCGGAATCATCAAAATCGTAAGCGCAAAAAGCCTGTCAACCAGAGCGAAGACCCTAAAATTGAAAAGCGTTCAAACAAGAAAAGTCATCAAATACAGATATGCGTGGTTTCTGAAGGTCGTCAAAAAATTCCGCAGACCCGTCCGTTACAGCCATCCGAGGGGAGCGCAGATATGGGTGAATGACGTTAAGCTTATTGGAAGCACACGGTAAATTTTGGATGGTTTGAAGCTTGTCAAAGACCCTGTCCACGGATACATTTCGTTGACGCCGGAGGAGCGAGCACTTGTCGACACAAGGGCCGTCCAAAGGCTGAGGAGAATCAGCCAGCTTCCGTTGGTCTACCTCGTTTACCCCGGAGCACGTCACAGCCGGTTTGACCATTCCCTCGGATGCATGCACCTCGCCGGCGAATTCGCCGACCACCTAAACCTCGACGAAACCGAAAAAAACCTGCTCCGGGCTGCCGCGGTTCTCCACGACGTCGGCCACACCCCCTACTCCCACCTGCTCGAAGAACTCCTCCACCGCGACGGCCTAAGCCATGAAGACATGAGCATACAAATCATAGAGCACGACGCCGAAACCTCAAACGCGTTACAACGGCTCGGGTTGGAAGTCGACGAAGTTGCCGGGCTGTTGCGGGGCAAGAACCGGCTGAGCTGGGTTGTTTCGGGGCCTTTAGACGTCGATAGGCTGGATTTTCTGGTGCGTGACGCGTATTTTTCCGGTGCAACGTACGGAATAATCGACGTCCGACGTGTGATTAGGTTGACGCGGCTTCTGGCGGATGGGCCGGCTGTGGACAGCAGGGGGATGGGCGCCGTTGAAGAGCTTGCGATAGCCCGCTACCATTCGTTCGTCAACATCTACTTTCACCACGCGGTCAGAGCCGCTCAAATACTTCTTCTCCGCGGTGCACAGCTCTTGGATGAAGAGCTGGACTTCGGCGGAATGTCTCCGCAGCAGTATCTTGAACACGACGACTTGACGACATGGTGTCTGCTGAAGAAGTCGGATAAAACACGGTGGGTCATCGAAAGGCTGGAGCGCCGGATTCTTCCCAAAAGAGTTTTTGAAAAACAGTTTTTCGGCGACGAAGGCCCTCGATACGGGCTGGAAGAACGTCTGCGCATCGAGAAGGAGGTTGCCGACCGCGCTGAAGTCGATGCCGAGAACGTCTTCGTCGATTACTCATACGCGCCTCCGCTGACCAGATACGGGCCCGGCGAAATACGTATAGACCCGCCCGTTGAAGAATCTTGGATACTCAAACAGCTTTCCAAACCTCTTAAACTCGTACGGGTTTACGTCGACAGAAACGTTCAGCAGGTCGACCGGGTTAGGAAGGCCGCGGAAGAAGTTATTTCGAGATAAATTTCGAAAGCTTTTCGAGGATTTCGGCCTCGACTTGGCGGACAGGCTTGTCGCCGTCGACGACGACAAATTTGAAACGGCGTAGAACGCGGAAATATTCGCGGCGGACCTTGGTCAGAAAAACAGCCTTTTCGTATCTTTGGGTGCTTTTTGAAAGCCTTCGGAGAGCTTTCGACGGGTCGATGTCGATAAAGACCACGATGTCGGGCTTTGCCGCAAATTTGTTGATTTCGTATACCCATTTCCTTTTTCCCGTGGCGACGGGCTGGTATGCAAGCGAAGACAACACGCTTCTGTCGGAAACGATGAAAGCCGATTTTTTCAACGCCGGCTCGATGACCGTCCGCCGGAGAATTAGACGGTCGGCGGCGAAAAGCAAAGCAACCGCTTCTTCGGAGACATTCAGCTGTTTCTTCAAGGCTTTGCGTATGACGCGGCCGACATCGCTGTCGCTCGGCTCATGAACCAAAACCGTGGAAAACCCCCTTCTTCTCAACCGGGATGCGAGAAGCTTTGCCTGCGTTGTTTTGCCGGCGCCGTCTATGCCTTCGACGGCGATGTAAAGAGGTCTTTTCAACGTTTTCCGCCGTTCTTCGCAAGATTTAAATCCGAAAAACTGCTTTTCGCATCATGACGAAAAGGCTTACCAGCAGAGACGTCACCGAAGGGCCTGAAAGGGCTCCGCACAGGGCGATGTTGAGGGCCGTTGGGCTGAAGGATGCTGATTTCGGCAAACCTTTCATCGGCGTGGCGAGCACGGGGAACGAGGTCACGCCGTGTAACCTTCATCTCAACGACCTCGCCGAAGAGGCGAGACGTGGTGTGTGGGAGAACAACGGCGTGGGTATCCAGTTTACGACTATCGCGGTTAGTGACGGAATTTCGATGAACACGGAAGGGATGAAAGGCTCCCTCGTCAGCAGGGAGGTCATCGCGGATTCAATTGAGCTGATGTGTTTTGCCCAAAGGTTCGACGGGTTGGTGGGTATGGCAGGATGTGACAAAAGTTTGCCGGGAACGGTCATGGCGATGGCGCGGCTGAACATTCCGTCGGTCTTCCTCTACGGCGGAACAATACTGCCGGGAAAATACAAGGGCCGCGACGTAACCATTCAGGATGTCTACGAAGCCGTCGGAGCATACAGCGCGGGCCAGATGACTCTGCAGGAGCTGGTTGAGTTGGAGAGGGTGGCGTGCCCCACCGAAGGTTCGTGCGCGGGATTCTACACGGCCAACACGATGGCGTCTGCGATAGAGGCCATGGGAATGTCGCTTCCGGGGTCGGCTTCTATACCGGCCGTCGACCGGAGGATTTACGACGCCGCCTATAGGTCTGGAGCGACGGTTTTGCGGTTGCTGGAGAACGGTATCAAGCCGCGGGACATCATGACATATGAAGCTTTTGAAAACGCTGTCACGGTCGTCTGTGCCATGGGTGGTTCGACGAACGCTGTCCTCCATCTTCCAGCCATCGCTCACGAAGCTGGTGTGAAGCTTGACATCGATGTCTTCGACAGAATCAGTCGGAGAACTCCGCACATAGCCGACATGAGGCCCGGCGGCAGGTTTGTGATGGTTGACCTCGACCGGGTCGGCGGCGTTCCCGTTGTCCTCAAGAAGCTTCTCGAGGCAGGGCTTCTGCACGGCGACTGCCTAACCGTAACTGGAAAAACTCTGGCCCAGAATCTACGCGAAATCGGAACAGGAGACGGAGGCGAAGTCGTGAGACCCATTTCAAACCCAATCCATCCGACCGGCGGAATCGCTATTCTCAAAGGAAACCTCGCACCCGAAGGCGCCGTCGTCAAATCGACAGCATCCGCCGTCCAAACATTCAAAGGCCCCGCACGAGTATTCAACTCCGAGGAAGAGGCCTACCGGGCGGTGCTCAGACGCGAAATCGGGCCCGGCGAAGTCATCGTGATTCGCTATGAAGGCCCGAAGGGCGGGCCCGGGATGAGGGAAATGCTTGCCGTTACCGCAATCGTCGTCGGACAGGGGCTTAAGGAAAAAGTGGCCCTGGTGACCGATGGAAGGTTTTCAGGCGCCACCCACGGCCTCATGGTCGGCCATGTTTCGCCCGAAGCGGCAGTAGGCGGGCCCATCGCTGCCCTCCGCGACGGAGACATCGTCGAAATAGATGTGCCAAGCCGTCGTCTTTCGGTAATGCTTTCGGATGATGAGATAAGAAAAAGGCTCGAGTCTTGGAGTGCTCCCAAGCCAAGGTACACTTCGGGTGTGTTGGCGAAGTACGCTAAGCTTGTTGGGTCTGCGAGCAGGGGCGCCGTCTGCGGATAAAGGGTTTTAAGTTTGGCGCGAAAATGTCAAGGAGGAATTGACGAGGTGGTGGGCGGTTGGCTCAGCCCAGCTCAGACTGGGAAGCGAAAAGGCAGCAAGTCGTCCAGATACTCGACACCATCGTCAACGACACCGAAACACCCCGTAACATCCGAAGAATAGCCAAACAAGCTTCGACGGAGCTTTTCAACGAAAAGATCAAGCCCGCGGTCAGGGCGGCAAACTCAATAGACCTGATAGAGGAGATCATCAACGACCCCAACATGCCATCCTTCACGAGAACACAGCTCTGGATGGCCATAAGCATACTTGAAACAATCCGCTCGTCCCAATCGTAGCGACCGGCGAGAATAAACACTTTATTTCTGGAGAGCTAACTCAGACGGGAAAGTTGGACGTAAGGGGATTCAAATATCTGCTGGTGCTGGGTTTCGTCGCATCCATAGCCTACGTGATGCGATTAAACCTGCAGCAATCCCTATCAGTCCTCTTTCTCGGCGGAATGATCGGCGCCACTCTGATGTTCTGGCGGTACCGTCTTGTCTTCGCGTTCTTCGCCCTTTCGCTGATGCTGGCCACCAACCTGCTCGAAGTTAAACTACTCATCGAATACGCACATCTGGACACAATAATTTTTCTCGCTTCGATGATGGTCGTCGTCGGCTATCTTGAAGAAGCCCGCTTCTTCGAAGTGTTGATCGACAGAGTTTTGGTCGCAGTTGGCGGCCGTCCCAAGCTTTTGATCATTTTCTTTATGATGGTTTCTGGGTTACTAGCCGCTTTGGTCGACGAAGTAACCTCCATCCTCATCATGACGGCCGTCCTCCTCGACTTCACGTCGAGATACAACCTCGACCCGGTGAGATTCATCATGATGTCCATCTTCGCTACGAATATCGGCAGCTCGGCTACAGTAGTCGGCAACCCGGTCGGCGTGTTGATAGCGTTCGAGGCGGGACTCGGTTTCTCCGAATTTCTCAGATGGGCCACGCCGATAGCCATTTTGGCGCTTCTCCTTTCCATCGGAATTATCTTGATGTGGTTGAAAACCGACATGACGCGTCTGCAGCAGCTCATGGCAAAAGAGGCTCTTGCGTCAACCAGAGACATACGCACAAACGGCGGAGAGGAAATAGACATTCGAGTGCCGGCAATCATTTTTGCGGCGACGATAACTGGACTGGTTTTGCACACACCCATAGAAGAGGCGTTGGGGCTGGGAAAAAACGTGATGCTACTTGGAACACCCATTTTCTTCGCTGGAGTGGTGCTTTTCCTCGAAAGAGAAAGGGCCCGTGAACTCGTCGAAAGAAGAATCGACTGGTGGACACTTCTGTTTTTCATGATATTTTTCGCAAGCGTCGGAACCCTTTCGCACACAGGGACGACAGATGTGATAGCTCAAGTCATTATCAACAACGTCGGCACATCCTTGGAGCCGTTGGTGGTCGTTGTGATGTTCGCCGCCGGGCTGATGTCGGCTTTCATGGACAACGTGTTGAGCGTTGCAACGTGGATACCCATCATACAGACGCTTGAACAATATGGTGTTAACACTTTCCCGCTCTGGTGGACTATGCTGTTCGCCGGAACCTTTTGGGGAAATTTGACCGTGATAGGAAGCACGGCTAACATCGTGGCCGTCGGCATGCTGGAAAGACGCGAAAGGATTCACATATCCTTCCGACAGTGGATTGGAATCGGGGCCGCCGTCACAATCCCGACCATGCTTCTCGCACTACTTCTGCTAGTGCTACAGCTTCCGCTAATGGCCTAATCTCCAGCCGGCTTGGCGACGATAACGAGGTTCTCCTTCTTTTTAGTCACCCAAACTTCGTACCCGTGTTCGAGAAGAGCTGCCAAACATTCGCTCCATGGAAAGGCCGTGGGCTCGCGAACCGTTATTGCGAACCCGCCGTATTCCGTGTTTATTTCACCGGCTTTGCCCACCTGCATGTCGAGACATTTCCTAAAATCCATCTCATGAGCTGTAGTGACCCTATGTTGGGATGTTTTTTCGCGGGCCACCGAGTTATCCAACCCCAGCACAGCGGGTTGTCAATCCTATTTAAGCATGGCGAAAAACCCATTTAAACATCCCCAGCCCATCCGCGTGGAGAGATGGTTAAGGTTGCTTTTCAGGGCGAAAAGGGGGCCTACAGCGAAGAAGCCATCTACTCCTACTTCGGAGAAGAAGCGGAGACGGTTCCCTGCAAAACCATCCGAGAAGTCTTCAAAAATGTAGAAGCACGCGTTGTTGAACATGGAGTTGTCCCGGTCGAAAATAGCATCGAAGGAAGCGTTTTCGAAACCTACGATATGTTTCTCAGCTCCAGCGTCAAGGCGTCGGGTGAAATCATCCTCCGAATACGGCACTGTCTGATATCTTTGCCCGAAACATCGGTCGAAGATGTCCAAGTGGTTTACTCTCATCCGCAGGCCCTCGCCCAGAGCAGAGGTTATCTGACCTCATTAGGCGTATCTGTTGAGCTGACGTATGACACGGCTGGCAGCGTGAAGATGATTAAGGAAAGGAAGCTGAAGAACGCGGCCGCCGTGGCCAGCGAAAAGGCCGCGAACATCTATGGAATGAAAATTCTCGCCCGTGGTATAGAAGACTACGGCCACAACTACACTCGCTTCCTCGTGATATCCACCCGAGAAGCTGAGCCGCATCCCTTCAGCAAAACATCCATCATTTTCTCAACAGCTCACAAACCGGGAGCCCTCTACAACGCCCTCGGGGTTTTCGCACGCAACGCCATCAACCTCACCAAAATAGAGTCGCGGCCGACCCGTCAAAGACCGTGGGAATACTACTTCTTCGTCGACTTCGAAGGCCATCAGGAGGAAGAAAGAGTGAGAGCCGCTTTGGCTGAGCTGGCCAGCCAAACCACTTTCATCAAAATTCTCGGTAGCTACCCACGAGCTTCGACAGAAATTTAGCCAACCCGCGTGTTCGACAGGTTTTCCAGAAGAGTTATCAAAGCTTGTGTCCCGTCTTCACCGTGTCCCAGCTGGTCCAAGGCTTTGACAAACTCCGAAACCAGACCAACAGCCGGAAGGCAAAGCCCCAGCCGCTCGGCTGTTTCACGGACCATGCGTAAATCTTTGCGGAGATGTTTAACCTTGAAACCCGGCCTAAAGTCTTTGACCACCATCCTCGGCCCAAGGTTCGTAAGCTGCCATGAGCCACCCGCCCCCGATGAGATCACTTCAATCACCTTGTTCAGGTCCAGCCCAGCTTTTGACGCGACAATCAGGGTTTCACATGCTCCAAGTAGGTTAACGGCGACGGCCACCTGATTGCATAGCTTGGTAAGGCTGCCTGACCCGGATTCCCCCATGTAGTAGATGTTCTTCCCCATGGCCTCCAAAACTGGCTTCACCTTTTCGTATGTTTCGTAACGGCCTCCGACCATGATGGTCAAACTACCCTGTTCAGCCGCCATGGTGCTGCCCGAAACCGGCGCGTCCAACATCTCGCCACCCCTTTCCCGCACCAGCGCAGCCATCTCCCGAGAAAACATGGGAGAAACCGTTGACATGTCGATTACAATGCCTCCTTTCCGCATGGTTTTGAGGACGCCGTTTTCACCCGTAAGAACCTGTCGGACTTCGGGCTCGTCGGGAAGCATCATGATGATCGTTTCCGACAATTCAGCTACTTCGGATGCAGAGCTGCAGCCAACCGCTCCAAACCCAACCAGCTCGTCGACCGGCCCCCGACTCCTGTTGAAAACCGCCAGCTTGAACCCCCTTTTCAGCAGGTTCAAAGCCATGGGTCTGCCCATCAACCCGAGACCGATGAAGCCAATCATGATTTCCATGGCGTTGGTTTGAGATTTAAAGGTCTGTAAGTTTTTTACGAGGCGGTGCACTCCAGATAATGGCGCTGAAAAACAAGATGACACGTGGCCGCAACCGATCGCCCTTTCCCGTCAAAGTCGAAGACATCGCGAGCCTCGCCCGCCTACTTTCTTCCCGATGGGACACCATACCTCATCTACTTTCGTTCACCAAAGGAGAAAAAATCTACCTCTCCTACCTACAAACCATTCCCTATGGAAGAATCAGCCTACCGGTTCTTTTCTACGTGGAGCTGCTGGAAAAACCGAAGAAATACCTCGTCTACACCCCGCTCGAAAAAGAGGAGACGAGGTTTTCCGACGTACCGGAGACAGGGAGATACGTGTCTTACCCAGTTTTGGAAGCCGAGCAGATGCCCGAAATATTCCAGTTATCTGTCGTAGATTCACGCCGCCGGAAACTTCCAAATCCCGAAGTCATTCGGGTGAAGGATTTACAATCTATCATGCGGCTGGTGTCGGCTCTTACAGACGAGGCCTTCAGCCCTCCCGTCTGGTGTTACAGAAACAACTTCGAATACGAAATATCCATCCTCTACCCGGTCTACGAATACTACGATTCCGCGGCCCTGCCGCTCCTCTACCTTACGAGAATACCTGAAAAGCCTCCCGCACCCTTCATCGCCTACTCTCCAAGCGAAAGAGACCCCCTCAAGTTCACCGACTCCGTTTCAGACGCCCGATACGTTTACGGAAGAATAGTTTTTGTCGAAAAATTTCCGCTCGAAGTTTAGGTTTTCCAAAGCTCTTTCCTCAAAAGGTCTCTGACAGCCGTCCTCATCAACGCGCTTCTGCTCGGGTAAACACCCTTCTTGATAAGCTCGTCCATCCCGTCAATCAAGGCTTCAGGCATTTTCACCGAAATTAGCTTCATAGCGGTTAGCGTATTACCGAAGCCGGTATATAATTGTGATGTGCGACGAAGAACGGAAGGGAAAACTCTATAAAAAACCGTATCGGGCAAATAGCCAGGAGTGATGTAGTATGGCCGCGACTGTAGGTAGCGCAACTCAGCCCGTTATAATTTTGAAAGAAGGCGCGAAACGGATGCGTGGACGCGAAGTCCAGAGCGCGAACATAATGGTAGCGAAGGTCATCGCCGAAACCATGAAGTCTTCGCTAGGCCCGCGTGGAATGGACAAAATGCTTGTCGACAGCTTTGGCGACATCGTCATCACGAACGACGGCGCAACGATACTGAAGGAAATGGACGTCGAGCATCCGGTGGCCAAGATGCTCGTAGAAGTTTCGAAGGCCCAAGACGAAGAGGTGGGTGACGGCACGACTTCGACGGTTGTTTTGGCCGGCGAGCTTTTGGCCAAGGCTGAAGAGCTTATTGAGAAAGAAGTTCACCCGACCATCATCATCGAAGGCTACCGGAAAGCCGCTGTCAAATCCTTGGAGATACTAGACCAAATCGGCATCAAAGCCGACCCGACTGACAAACAGCTCCTCAAGAAAGTGGCC
Organism: Candidatus Caldarchaeum sp.; assembly: GCA_025054515.1. Taxonomy (GTDB): domain Archaea; phylum Thermoproteota; class Nitrososphaeria_A; order Caldarchaeales; family Caldarchaeaceae; genus Caldarchaeum. The sequence continues at coordinate 69 of JANWZT010000028.1, read as the reverse complement.
AAAACGGCCATGATCAGCAAGCTGGTCGCGGAGGAATCGGATTACCTCGCGGAAATCGTCGTTGACGCC
>JANWZT010000289.1 GCA_025054515.1 Candidatus Caldarchaeum sp. | reverse complement strand
CATAAACCTAAGCCCAGGGGCGCGTTGGGTGTCAAGGTTTTCAGGTCCGAGGATGGAAAGACGGATTACATAGTGTTCAAAACACCTCAGGGAGCCTACCATGTTTTCGTGGAAGTCGAGGCGAAGGACGCAGCAATCAAATGCGGGATGAAATGGGACCCGAACGATGCCAACACGAGACAATTCTGGGACGAACTGTGGAAAAAGTCTGAAGAAGGATGGAAGAAGAGTCCATCTTAACCTCGTAAATACAACTTGTTTAATTTAATTTTTCCATTGGACCAAAGTAGCATTACGAAGAAAAATCTCCAGGGGTTCCCAATAAGTTTACAATGGGTTTAGCTTTCTCGACAGCTTTATCAATCCACGTGTAACCATTAGGCCTATTGCTTATCGAAGGGAGGTAATATAGCACAAAATAGTCTCCCTTCCTCAGCATTCTGGCCTCTCCTTCGCCTAGGAGATGGAGTTCTATGTTGTCTACGATAGGGCAGCTGCATGCCGCGGGATTGACCTCGCCGTCGACCACCTCGTAACTGGTGAAATTGGTTCATACCCAGTCTTCCGGACGACATGGAACGCAACAACCAGAATACGCCGCGTAGTCTAGGAAATATTTTTCCTCGGCGGAGCAGAAGTCCTCGTTCACCGATGTTCGGGCTTTTGATTATTTGGATAACAGAGACCTTGACGAAATCATTTTTTACAAAAAGGCGAAACTTCCATAATAATCTATCGCCGACACAGTTTACCAGAACCCGAGATAATCCGCGACTTTTCACCGAACGGGTAGGGTGATAGTTTTCGGCAGATGCGTCGTGTTTTCAACATTAGTCGCATTTATGACAAGGTTATCCTCAAGCCTCACGCCAAACTTGCCCGGAAGGTAAACCCCTGGTTCAACCGTGAATATCATTCCAGCTTGAAGATAGGTTTTGTTCCCTTCTCTAATGTAAGGTTCCTCGTGAACCTCCAGCCCTAACCCGTGACCTGTTCGATGTATGAAATATCGGCCAAGACCAGCTTGTTCAAGTGGTTTTCTCGCTGCCCGGTCGATTTCCTCAGCAGCTACGCCGCTCGCAGCTTTATCTAAAGCCCTATTCTGCGATTCAAGAACGGCGTCAAAAACCTTCTTGTGCGTCTCGGATGCTTTGCCCA
>JANWZT010000288.1 GCA_025054515.1 Candidatus Caldarchaeum sp. | reverse complement strand
CGGTAGAAGGGTTAAGATTTTTTCGATCGACGGCTTGAGCTGGCTCCCGTGGCTGAGCATCGCATCTCTATCCTTCACCCTGTTTCTTGTCTTCGCGGGATGGTATGGGTCGAGGGACCCGCTCAGAAACCCGATGCCGCTTTTCATCTGGTCTCTCTGGTGGCCGGGGATGACCATCATCACCCTCCTACTCGGCAACATCTGGTCCGCCGTGAATCCCTGGACAGGGTTGTACCAGCTGATAGTCAAAAGAACAAAGGTTTTTCCCGTCATAAGTTATCCAAGAAGACTCGCCTACATGCCGGCGGTGTTTTTCTTCGCGGCTTTCGCATGGCTTGAGCTAATACATCCGTCTCCAACGGACCCGGCGTTTCTCTCAAACGTAGTCTTATCGTATTTGATTCTTCAGTTCATCGGGCTTTTCCTGTTCGGAGAAGCGTGGATGAAACACTGTGAGGCCTTCTCAGTTTTCTTCACGATGGTTTCATGGAACTCTCCCGTGTCGGCGGAAAAAGTTTCAAACGTTTTGAAAACAGGGCGCGGCGATGAGACAAGTGCCGCCGAAAAATTGGAAGTGTACGTTGGTTACCCAACCCGGAAACTGATGGGAACAAATATCTCCGACTTCAGCCACATACTGTTCATCATTCTTTCGCTTTCGACTGTTTCTTTCGATGGGTTTTCACGTACTTTCACGTGGCTTGCCATGATTGGTGTTAACCCGCTCGACTACCCCGGCAGAACAGCCCTCCTGATACCCAACACGTTCGGCATGCTCGTCATGTTCGCTGCCATATTCACGATCTTCGCCGTAGCAACCTTCCTCGCCAAAGCCGTCGTGTTCCGCAGCATAGGCCTTCAGAAAATCATGGCGTTGTTCATTCCATCCATCGTGCCCATCGCCATGGGATACCACGTTGCACATTATTTCCCCTACATTTTGGCGGATTTTCAAACAGTATACCATGCTTTCTCCGACCCGTTCGGTTTGAAATGGAACCTTTTCGGCGTTTCAGGCCCGCCGGCCATCCCCTCATTCCTGAAAGACCCGATCCGGCTCTACTACGTATACTACGTTCAAGTTGCGCTCATAGTTCTGGTTCACGTGATCGCGGTCTACGTGGGCCATCGCATCGCCATCGAGCTGAGTAACAAGGTCGAGCAAGCC
>JANWZT010000287.1 GCA_025054515.1 Candidatus Caldarchaeum sp. | reverse complement strand
ATAGCGGTTCATTCCGCGGCCGTCATCCACCGGATCAAATCAGAGAAACTTCTGCAAGCCGATGAGCCGCCGAAGCCGAAGCCAAAACCGGAGATAAACGTCCTCCCCCCCATCGAGCTGCCGCTCAAGCCCGAGCTTCTTACGGCGACCGTCCAAGAAATCGTGACGGCTCTACAGAAGGCCCTTTCCCAGTCAGCGCGAAAGAAAACCGAGGTCATCCCGCCACAGATACAGGAAAACAGGTTGATACTCGACCAATTCATCGTCAAGATTGAAGAAGAGCTGGACAAATTCGTCGAAAAACTCCGACATCTTTTCGCAACACGTTCCTCAGTCTATTTCTCCGAGCTCGTCTCAGGGCTGCCGCGACTTGAAGCCGCCAAAACCTTCATACTGCTGTTGTTTGCAGCAGCCCGCCGCTACGTTCTGCTCCTTCAGTCGGACGACGCCAGCGACCTTGTTGTGCTGCCGGGTGAGTTGCTTGGAGCGGCCGTTGGATAGCAAAGTTCTCGCCGAGGCCGTGTTGTTCGCTTCGGATAAACCAGTTCATCTGAAAACTCTTCAACGGGCTCTCAATACGAGGTCGCGTGAAAAAGTCAGAAAAATCGTTGAAGCCCTCAAACAGGAATACAGCGGAAGGGCCGTCGAAATAGTCGAGCTTGATGGGGAGAGGTTTTTCATGAGGCTGAGGCCCGACCTTGCACCTGTCGTCAAAAAATACACTCGTCGGAAGGTTTTGCCGCATGGAGTTTTGAAAACTTTGGCGACCATCGCATACTATCAGCCTCTTCCGCTTTCGACCCTCGCCGCTATACGAGGCAAAGACGCCTATCGGCAGCTCAAAATCCTCGTGGAACGGGGGCTTGTGGAGGCGGAGAAGAAGGGCCGTTCCTCTCTTTTGAGAACGACCAGCCTTTTCGCCGATTATTTCGGTGTTGAAAACAGCCCTCAAGCGGTGAAGTCGCTGATTGAAAAGATGATTGTTTCGACAGGTGAAACAACTTTAAAGCATGCCCCGAAGACGGGGGAGTAGAATGGTTCAATGGCACAGCGGCATACACAAGAGGAGAAAAAGCGGGGCGAAGCCGCATCCGAGTCGTGGAAAAAGAAAGGCCGAAAGGGGTGGTGAAATTCATCTTGTCTCTTTAGGAAAACCCGACACCGTCCAAAGGAGG
>JANWZT010000286.1 GCA_025054515.1 Candidatus Caldarchaeum sp. | reverse complement strand
TGTAGACCTGCATCCCCAAAAGCTTACCTCGCGGAACTGACGCCATTCTCCTCGCCAGACATCGTTCGGTCTATCATTAAAGCATTTTGCTTATTTGACGCTTTTCGCCACCGCCGAAACGATTTTTTCGGGTTTCAGCGGCATGTCGATGTGAACAACACCAAAGTGGGAAAGCGCATCTATCACGGAGTTGACTACGGCGGGTGTGGAAGCTATTGTTCCCGCTTCGCCGATGCCCTTGACTCCGAGTGGGTTAACCGGAGACGGCGTTACTGTTTCAGCTGTTCGAATGTTCGGAACTTCCACCGCTGTGGGAACCATGTATTCCGACAGGTCTCCAGTCAGCAGCTGCCCTTTTTCATCATAGTATGCTTCTTCGTAAAGAGCTTGCGCCAGCCCTTGAGCGATTCCACCATGTATCTGGCCGTCTACGATCATGGGGTTGATTCTGTTTCCACAGTCATCTACGGCAACGTAGTCAAGGATTTTGACTTTGCCGCTTTCTGGGTCGACTTCCGTCACGCAGACGTGTGTTCCGAAGGGGAAGGTGAAGTTGGGTGGGTCGAAGAAAACCGTTGCTTCAAGGCCGGGCTCCAACCCTTGGGGTATCTCTTGCGACCCAGCCCCGTAGCTTGCGTAGGCAACTTCTGCGAAGGATTTGCTTTTTTCCAGAAGACCTCTGACATAGAAACGGCCGCGCTGGTATTCGATGTCTTTTTCACTTGCTTCGAGTAGGTGGGCGGCGATTTTACGGGCTTTTTCAAGAACTTTGTCGCATGCGAGCGCTATGGAGCCTCCTGCTACCGGTGTTGTCCTGCTTCCATAGGTACCCATTCCGAAAGGCACCATCGACGTGTCTCCGTGCAGAATTTCAACGTCCTCTATCGGGATTTGAAGACGGTCGGCAACAACCTGCGCAAAGGTAGTCTCCTCTCCCTGACCGTGCGGATGGCTTCCGATGAACACCGATACTTTTCCAGATGGATGAACTCGGATAATGGTGCTTTCCCAAAGCCCAAGGCCAAAACCAGTGGCACGCGCGACCGAAGACGGCCCCAGGCCGCATATCTCTATGTAGCTGCTGATGCCTATTCCAATAAACCGGCCCTTTTTTCGATGCTCCGCCTGCCTCTTCCGCATCTCCCAATAATTCGCCAATTCAAGGGCTTTCTGAAAA
>JANWZT010000285.1 GCA_025054515.1 Candidatus Caldarchaeum sp. | reverse complement strand
ATCACCGAAGCCAAGCTGCATTTCTATCCTTTCTGGGTAGCAACCGTCCAAGCACAGACATATTTCACGGGCCTCGGCGAAGACGCCGAATACTCTGGAAGAGACGGGTCGGGTGCATACAGAAACATCCGGACGGTGATGAAGGAGGAGTCGGGCAGCTTTGAAAAGCTTCTCGAGTTTTCGATGCCTGCTTCGAAGGAAATCCCGTTGGTTGACGGTGTTGTCGGTGTTTCGCGGAATCGGATTTTCTTCAGCCACGAATACGTTGAGCGGCATGGCGGGGTTCTTCATGGGGCCATCTTCACAAGAGCCGAAGCCGAGGAGATGGCCCGTAGAGCCGCTGCAAACGAGCTTTCCAAAATGATAGCGAGGGAGGTGGTGAAAGTTGTTTCGAGGAACGACGAAATTCAGGTGAATGAACTCGCCCTCGTCTATTTTCCCATCTGGCAAGTGGTTTACATGTTCCGCGGCAAGAGATACCACGCGTTGATAGACGCTTCTTCGAGTAGGGTTATCGACGCAACCTATCCGCCGGACATCGTGGAAAAAGCCGGATATCTCGGAGTTGCCGGTGCACACGCAATCGGGGGAATAGGTGCCGCGGTTCTTTTGTTTGGGTTTGGCTGGCTTCCGGCGTTCACCGCGTTGACGGGTTTCTTGGCCGCGGCCGCTGGATATGTTTGGCGTGGTGTCAGCCCAACCCGAGTCGGCGAAAAAATATCGGAATGAAAAATACCCACGCAGCAAATTATTTCAGCCGCATCGGATTGGCTCAACAACCGATGTTACGGATACGCATATATCGTGCGATGTTGATGTGGATGCATCATGGCCGTTGACCGTGTTAGGAAGGAGATGGGTCTTCTCGAAAAAATTTCGACATATCTTCCGGGATACAGGGGCTATAAGGAGAAGGAGCTGAGAAGGGAGACCGACATCCTCGTCAGGAGAAAGGTGAGCATGATTCTTTCGGAGGCGAGGTCAACGCTCAACACTCCGCTTAACCCATCGGCCGCGAGAAAGCTCGCCTACAACCCCGAAGCAAAATTCATGTTCGAAAACATCAGGGCTGAGCTGGACAAAATTACCCAGAAAATAGACAAGGCTGTAGCGGGTTACGCCGGCCTCTTCGACGCCGTCAAGGTGAGGGAAGATAAATTGGACGCCGTTATCCAGCAT
>JANWZT010000284.1 GCA_025054515.1 Candidatus Caldarchaeum sp. | reverse complement strand
GGCCCTTCGTTGCCTTCTTAGGCACATCGGTCGCGTTCATCCTCCGTTACGCTCTCGGGCTTACCCCCTGGGTTGCGACGCCGAACATAGTGGTCGCGTACGCCTTAATGGACGGTGGAATATGGGCCATTTCCGCCGGATTGTTCTGGTTCGTCGTGAGGGGGAGACAGTGGAGCCTGCCTATCAAGAACATACTCACCATCGTCATGGCCTTCGTTTTCATGGCCGTCCACTTTTCGGGCTGGGTGATCACAAACTATTTCACCAACAACCCCTATGAAGCCGCTTTAGCCAACATGGCGTGGGCCATAAGCCCGGCAGGGTTCGTGATATCCAGTTTCGTCGCCCAGTTTCTCGGAACGCTGATAGGAAGTTTCTACTACGACTCGCGGCTGGCATATGCGACGGCTGGTAAAGCAGCACCCAAACCAACCTAAACACATTTTTTATTTTGATTATGTCGCTCATTGAATTAAAAAACGTGAACGTGACTTATCTCCACAGACAAGAAAAAGCGCTCACCGAAGTTTCTCTTTCTATTGACAAAGGAGAATTTGTCGGGTTGTTGGGCCCCCTTCTTTCGGGAAAAACCACGTTGCTTCATCTCCTCAACGGACTTATCCCCCATGTGATACCGGCCAGAATCGAGGGAGAAGTTCTTGTTGACGGCAAGAATCCGAGGGACTTTCTCGTCGCTGAGATGTCGGAACACGTTGGTATGGTTCTGGATGATCCTACGGTCCAGGTGTTCAGCTTAACCGTGAAGGACGACATCTCATTCGGTCCACTCAATTTAGGCATGCCGCTCGACGAAATCGAAGAAAGAGTGGCTTACGCCGCTGAAGTAACAAGGCTAAAGCCATTGCTCATGCGTCATCCGAAAGAACTTAGCGGCGGACAACAACAGGCCCTCAGCCTCGCGGGAGTATTAGCGATGCGGCCGAAGGTATTAGCACTCGACGAACCCATCTCCATGCTAGACCCCATCGGAAAATCACTTGTACTCGAGGAGATAAAGGAACTAAACGAAAAATATGGGCTCACATGCATAATCGCCGAATCGGGGGCCGACCTTGAAGATGTCTTAAACATAGTCACACGGGTTGTAGTGCTGGATTCGGGTAGGATTGTTTTTGACGGAGACCCTGATGAAGCTGTCAGAAATGATGTGATTTCACGT
>JANWZT010000283.1 GCA_025054515.1 Candidatus Caldarchaeum sp. | reverse complement strand
TGACGCATGGTGAATTGAAGAAGCTCGAAGTAGCGCGTGGGCTCATCGCCAAACCTCTGGTTCTTTTGCTGGACGAGCCGTTTGGAGGGCTTACCGTCGGTGAAATCGAAGAGGTATCCGCCGTTTTGAAAGACTATGTGTCGGAAGGCGGAACGCTGGTAATCATCGAACACAGGCTCCGTGAGCTGATGAAGATGATTCAAAGGGTCTTGGTCATGGATCAAGGGAAAATAATTTTCGAAGGGGTTCCAGAGGAAGTGGCTCGCAGCGATCTGGTGATTAAGGCCTATCTCGGGACGTCTAAGGTGCTGTAAAATGGCTGACATGCTAACGGTCGAAAAGCTTACGGCTGGCTACGGCCCTGTAACCATAATCGAAGATGTTGACATAAGGGTGGGTAAAGGGGAGATTGTCGCGGTTATTGGGCCGAACGGGGCGGGAAAGACTACTATGATGCTTTCGCTGATGGGTCTTGCGACGGTCAAGTCTGGTAGGGTCGTCCTCGACGGCGAGGAGATAACGAAGCTGCCTCCATACGAAAGAGTCGTCAAAGGCCTTGTCCTGTCGCTCGAAAGGCGGCGGCTTTTTCCCGACATGACGGTTTACGAGAACGTGATGTCGGGAGCCTACCGAAGGAAGGATAAAGAGAAGATACGGGAAGACTACGGCATGGTTGCTCAGCTTTTCCCCATCATCGAGAAAAGGCGCCGACAGCTGGCGGGGACTTTGAGCGGCGGGGAGCAGCAGATGGTGGCCATCGCGAGAGCGTTGATGTCGAAGCCCCGGGTGCTTCTCCTAGACGAACCGAGCGTCGGCCTCGCACCGATAGCCCGTAGGATGGTATTCGAAAAAATCAAGGAAATTAGGGAGAGGCAGGGATTGTCCATCCTCGTCGTAGAGCAAGACGCTTCACTCGCGCTGCAGACAGCAGACCGCGCCTACGTCCTCGAGCAGGGCCGGATAGCTATGGAAGGAGTTGGTCTCGCGCTGCTCAACAGCGAGAAAATCCGGCAATCCTACATCGGAATCTGAAGACCTATTTTCGCCGCAATCCTTTCGACTGCTTTTTCTGCGTTAGAAGCGATTTCCCGGTAGTCAACGTTTTTGACGATTCCGCCTTCGACCAAGATTTTGCCGTCGACTATTACTGTGTCCACGGCCGAGCCGGTTGCCGAAAAAACCAGCG
>JANWZT010000282.1 GCA_025054515.1 Candidatus Caldarchaeum sp. | reverse complement strand
TGAAACACGGCGGTCGGGTTTACGCCGTTTCGAATATCTGCACACACGATTACGCCGAGTTGGTTAACGGAATTGTGATGGAAGGAACTGTTACCTGTCCAGTACACCTTTCCCGTTTTAAGCTCGAGACCGGCGATGTGCTGAACCCGCCGGCCACAAAGCCGCTCAAGACCTATAAAGTTCACGTCGTAGGCGACGAAATCTTTGTGGAGGTTTGAAATAGTTTTTCAGCTTCACCGCTTTCCAAGAACCTTATCGCCTCCATAGCTGCCATACAGCCGTAGCCAGCGGCAGTAACCGCCTGCCGGTAACGTTTGTCATGGACGTCTCCGGCTGCGAAAACACCGGGAACATTCGTCCGCATTCCGTCGTATAGCTTGATGTATCCCTCTTCGTCGAGCTCCAGCTGGTCCGCGAATATCTCCGTGTTTGGTTTGTGTCCGATGGCCACGAACACGGATTGGGTTTTGAGCTCCGAAACCTGTCCCGTTTTCAGGTTTTTGATCTTGACCGATTCGACTTTGTTTTCACCGGTTATCTCGGTGACGACGCTGTTCCAAATGAACTCGATTTTCGGGTTTTTCATCGCTCGGTCGGCCAAAACTTTCGAGGCCCTCAGTGTGTCGCGGCGGTGGATCACGTAGACCTTGGAGACGAGGTTGCTGAGGAAGAGCGCGTATTCCATCGCCGTATCTCCTCCTCCGACCACGACCGTAGTTTCCGTCCCCCTGAACAGCGGGCCGTCACACGTTGCACAGCTGGAAACACCACGGGCCAGAAGCCTCTTCTCACCCTCCAAACCCAGCCACTTCGGCGAAGCACCGGTCGCAACTATCACGACCTTCCCCAGATACTTGTCGTCACCTACATAAACCTCGAAAGGATATTTTCTGAAATTAACTGCCGATGCGTTGTCGAAGATCATCTCAGCTCCTTGGTTTTCGGCTTGTTGTTTCATGTTTTCCATCAGGTCCGGCCCGAGGACGCCGTTGCTGAATCCCGGGTAGTTTTCGACTTCACGCGTGAGCATCAACTGGCCGCCGGCTTCGAGGCCAGCGATGACCAAGGTTTTCAGGTTCGCTCTACAAGTGTAGATGGCGGCGGTATAGCCTGCCGGGCCTCCGCCAATCACGATCACATCGTAAACTTCCTTCATCAACGAAAATGTATAACCGAGATATTAAAACATAAAAACA
>JANWZT010000281.1 GCA_025054515.1 Candidatus Caldarchaeum sp. | reverse complement strand
CTTTCTTCGTAGAGAACAACCAAAACCAAGGCGACGAACACGTAGAGCGCGATGGAGATAAGCGTGATGGCCGAGCTCCACACTCCCTCGGCCAGAAAAGACGCCGCGATCCTATCGGATACATGGTCGAAAATCACGGCTGTAACGGAAGTTTCGAGGTATTCCAGAGCAGAGTTGATGGAGAGGGGCAGCCTACCCCATGGAGTGATTCCTTCCACGAGCGAAACCAGTAAAGCAACCGAGGCGAAAGCGATCATAAGAATCGACGCCATCGCGGGAACCGGCCGGACGAAAAACCGTGAAACAACCGCTGCGTGTCCGGGAACTTCAAGCTCAAAAAATTCCGGGTTTGAAAACGATATTCGACGGGACAGAATTTCAGCCAGTTTGTCGACGCCGACGCGTTTCACCGCGGAGACATAGACGACTGGCATCGAAATCTTTCCCGACAGCTCGGATTCAGTGTAGGGAGGCTTCCATACGTCGACCATGTTGAAGACCAGAACAACCGGTTTGTAGCGGCTTGCGAACTTCGCGAGACGGAGGGCTTCGGTCCAGGAATGGGGAGCCGCGACAACGACGACTCCATCGTAATCGCCTCCGATTATTTCGGCTACGGCGACCTTCTCGTCCTCGTCCAAAGGGCTTTCCGGCCTGAGAACTCCGGGCAAGTCCGTTACTTCGACATCTTTGTTCCTGATTCTTCCCCTGTGGATCTCGAGCGTCGTGCCCGGATAGTTGGCCGTCTTGACGTAAACACCCGTCAGAGCCACGAACAGCGACGATTTTCCGACGTTCGGCGGTCCGGTTATGGCGTACCGTATGAACCCCACACCAATTCTATATAACTGCGTTATACCATAATAACCTTACATAATAAGACCGTTTAAAATAATCACGCAAAGCCCTGCCTCAACCTAATATAACGGTCGTGTATGCAGACAATAAATAAACTATTTAAACATAACAATTTTTCCACAACCCTAATAAAAGAAGACACACCTCTCATCAAAGGTGTCGCAGAGAAGGATGCCGGAAAAACACGAACTGGTTTTGACGCGACTCGTACTCGACGTCCTCAAGCCGCACAAACCGGACATGGTCGAATTCGCCCAAGCTCTTTCCACGGTTAAAGGAGTGACCCGAGTCGAGGTCGGCATCATCGAAGTCGACGCCGACACCGAAACCGTCAAACTCACGGTCGAGGGAAACGCC
>JANWZT010000280.1 GCA_025054515.1 Candidatus Caldarchaeum sp. | reverse complement strand
TGCGGTCTGAGTTATCGAGGGTGATTGTTACTATGGCCTGCGTATCCGTGCCTCTGCTCGATTCATGAAGCAATTTGGAGAATCTATCGACGCGGAGGTTGTGGGCGCTGAGCTCGCCGAACGCGAATTTGACAGCGTCGAGAACGGTTGATTTTCCACCTCCGTTCGGGCCCGTTACCACCACGAGCCCGCGGGGCAGTTTGATGACCGTGCGCTTCTTTCCAAATGATTTAAAACCCTGTATCGTGATGGATTTGATGCAAACCATTCGGGCTACAAAAGTTGAAAGGATGTTTATCAACATGCCGTCCCGGAGGTTATTCCGTCATATGGGACGATGGCGTGGGTAAAACGAGTGGCCTCTTCTATGCATAAATACGGACTATACCATCGGAAAAATGGTTGAACCAGCAAATCTACGTAGACAGAATAGAGAGGCTGATATCTCGTCTGCGGTCCTCTTCGGTCGAAGCGGTGTTGCTGTCGTCTCCTGCGAACCTTTTCTATTTTACGGGTTTTAAGCACGGTGTTTTAGTTGTTTCAGGAGACGGAGTCGTGAGCATCTTCTCCAACCTGCCGGTGAACACTCCCTTGGCTGGACGAATATCGATTGTCGAAAAGCTCGGCCGTCGGGACCTTATCTCCATGGCGCTGGGATACATAGGTGACAGACGGATGACGGTCGGATATGACCATATGACAGTTGACAATTACCAGTCAATCATCAAATCCTACCCATCCTTGTCTCTGGCCTCTGTCAGAGACATAATCTATGAACAAAGACAGGCTAAGACGGAAAAAGAAGTCGAACTTATGAAAAAAGCCTCATCGGTCATATGCACAGCTGTTGATGTAGTCCGTCAAATGATTACGGACGGCACGACTCCTTCAGACATCCGCCGAGCAATAGCTGACACAGTCTATAGGTCGGGCGCGGACCTCTCCTCAAACCCACACGTCTCAATCGGTGAAGATACTTTTCTTCATGTCGACAGTCCCCCGAACAGGGGAATCCGCCAAAATGAACTGATTAATATAATTGCTTCCGCATCAGTTAATGGATACGTATCATCGGTGTCGCGAACTTTCTTTCTCGGGGACAGGGCACCGGAGAAAATCAACAAAAACTATCAACAACTTTTGAAGCTAAAAGAATACATCAAGTCTCTTCTGGGTGTATGGTCGTCCGCAGTATCGATTTACGACCGCGGCAGGGC
>JANWZT010000027.1 GCA_025054515.1 Candidatus Caldarchaeum sp. | reverse complement strand
CTTCTAACCCGCTATGCAAAATACACGGGCCTCGTCATACCCAAGGCAGAAACGACCGTCGAAGAGCTGAGAAGAAGAGTGGCGAACATGTCCGGCATAGACCTCCAAACCGTCGGCGAGTTGATTAAACCCTACGAAAAAGTCTACGGAGCACTCGACTACAGCAAAGCCATCGCCTTCATAGTGGCGGAAGGAGTCGTGCCGAGCAACGTCAAAACCGGATACCTCGCACGACTGCTGATAAGAAGGGCCTACCGTCTCCTGATGTCGCTTCAGGCCGAAGAAAGGCTTCTCGACCTCGTCGACCTACAAATCAACTTCTGGCGACAGGACTTCCCCCACCTCGGCGAGATGCGCGACGAAGTGTTGGAAATAATCAGCCACGAAGTCAACAAATTCAAGGAAACCATCAAACGAGGAACCGAAGCCATCTCCAGAGAAATCAAAAGCGCCAAGCAGATAACTGTCGAGCGGCTCATCCAATACTACGACGACCAAGGTATTACACCGGACATCGTAGCAGATGTTGCGGCCAAACACGGTGTCACGGTCGAAGTCCCCGAAAACTTCTACGAGCTCGTCGCATCCCGTCACCTCCGTGAAAAACCTGCGGCGGCCGAGGAAAAGCAGACGGTAGATGTATCAAAATATCCTCCCACGGTCAAGCTCTTTTACGAACATCCGACGACCTACAGCTTCAAAGCAAAGGTTCTCGGCGTCGAAGACAATAACATCATCCTGGACTCAACCCTGTTCTATCCTGAAAGCGGCGGTGCGGTAGGAGACACCGGAACCATCGTTTTCGGTGGAGAAGTTTGCAACGTTGTGGATACGAAGATTGTGGGTGACGTTATTTTGCATCGTGTTGAGGGAAAGCTTCCCCAAGTCGGCGAAGAGGTCGAAGGATATGTTGATGTGGAGAAGAGGCTGGCCACGGTTCGGCATCACACGGCCACACATGTTCTACTGGGGGCCGTCAGAAGGGTTTTGGGAAAGCATGCGTGGCAGGCCGGTGCGAGAAAGGAGCCAGAAAAGGGAAGGCTCGACATTTACCATCACAAAAGGTTGACCGCCGAGCAGATACGCGTCATCGAGAACTTGGCCAACAAAATTGTCGCCAGAAGGATACCCATCCGCATCTCTTGGATGGATCGCAACGAGGCAGAGGAAATCTACGGGTTCGGGCTTTATCAAGGCGGCGAAGTTCCGTTGGGAACTATAAGGGTCGTCGAAATTCCGGGCTGGGATGCTGAAGCATGTGGCGGTATTCACTGCGAAAACACGGAAGACGTCGGGTTGATAAAGATAGTTTCTTCGGAGAGAATTCAGGATGGGGTTGAAAGGATTGTTTTCACGGCTGGGCCCGCGGCTCTCCAAAGGTATCAGGAAATAGAGGCGGCGATGATGACTGTTGCGGAGAAGCTGCGTACGCCATCAGAAGAAGTAGTTCGGAGGGTTGAAGAGCTTGACGAAGAGGTTAAAACTCTGCGGAAAACTTTGAAAAAGTTTCTTGAAAAAATCATCGTTTACAAGGCCGCGGAAATTCGAAGCATCGCCTTGCCGGTCAACAAGGTTTTGCTCTATGTTTCGGAGGAAGATTACGACGATTATGATTATTTGACCATGCTCGCGGCTGAAACGGTCAAAACGGAGAAGCCGTCGGTGGCGTTTGTCTACGCTGGGTCTCCTTCAGCTAAAGCCGTCTGCGTCTGCAACGAGAAGGCTGTGGAGTTGGGCGTTAGGGCTGGTGAGGTCGTGAAGAAACTGTTGACTTCGGCCGGTGGAGGCGGCGGAGGAAGCGATTCACTCGGCAGAGGAGCGGCTCCCCGAGAACGCCTCGTATCGGTCATTCCCCAGCTTGAGCAACTTCTAAGACAGACCGGCGGCTCTCGCTAACGCCGCTGATTCGGCCTGTGCTTTCGCGATCATCGCTGGAACGGTTTCGACGTCGTAGTATCCGGCTTCCATAGACAGAGCTCTGGCCTGTAGCAGCGCCTTCGCCAGCAGAGCCGGCAGTGTTTCTTTCGAAAGGTATGAGATGCCGACTGCGAAGCCGTAGGCGATGGACGCGGCCGCGACGATTTCCTCCGATGTTTTTGCCGGGTCTATGACAAGGTCTTCCGCCTTGAGTATGACGCCGTCTTCATAGGCCTTGAGGAGATTTATCCCGCGCATGACGGCTTTTATGTCTAGCTTGACGAGAAGGCTTGCCAAAAGCTGGGAAATTTCATCGCCCTTCTTCGCCACCAGCGTGTCCTTGGCTATCCAAACCTGACCCCCTTCGATACGTGTGGGAATTTTGAGTTTGCCAAAGTCGCTGAGTATGGGGCCTGGTGGAAGGCCTGTGTTGGTTTCTGGAACCCAGACGTCGAAGTCGGCTTTTTCACCAGCCTTTGCATGCATCGGAACTTTGTTCTTCTCCAAAGTTAGGGCGAGCTTGAAGCTGTTGATTCCGCTGAAAATGAAACCCACCGGGGTTTTCACGTTTTCCACCAGTTTTTCCAGCTCAGAATTTCCTGCGAGGCGACAGGCCTTGATAAACAGAGTTTTCTTGAGAACCCTCATTTCGCAAAGGCCTCGGAGCTTTTTCCTCATTTCATGAATTGTATTGGCCCTCGTGCCGGTGAGGTCGAATACCGCCACCACCCCATATTTCTTGATGAGGTTAGCTACTTCATCGACGAGCTTAGACTTTTTCACGATGTTCGGCCGCGTCACAGCTTGGACCGCCATACAATCAGCACTCCGGACCTTCTTCCACGAAGCCGCGGCCACTTAAGTACATATCTTTCACAACTCGAGCCTAACGGGCTTTCCACGCGTCGTTTTCAGGTACACGCTGGCGATGTTCCTCTGCTTCTTTTCAAGCTTTTCGACGACCCGGCTTAGAACGGTTTCAGCGTTTTCAGCGATTTTATCGTCGGGGTCTTCTTCGACGCCTATCAGACATTCGACCTGCGGCGACTTGCGCAAAGTTATTTGGACGCTGTTGCTGTATCTTTTGACCAGTTTCTGGATGTCCGAACCCGGCGGGATGGGGATAGGGGTTTTCCCCCGTGAACCAAGCGCTGCACCGAGAGCCCTCGCGGCCAAAGCCATCAACGAAGGCTCGACCAGCACAAAATCATACTGTGATGCGATCTTCTTTGCATCCTTCTTCCTCCCGACGAGGGCTTCAAGCTCCTCCCTCTGAATCACGCGGGAAACTCCTTCTGTTCTCCCGGCCTCCAAAGCGAGATTTCCCGACGCGATAACGAGGATTTTCCGTCTCTTCCTACCGAGATCGTTGGGAAGTTCGACGACTTCGGCGAACCTGTTCTGCGGTTTCGAAAGGTCGACACCCGTTATGTTTATCACCATCTCGACCGACTGCTTAAATTTGGAATTCATCTTGTTCTCCTTCGCCTTCTTCACCGCTTCAACGAGCTTACCAACCGCGGCCCGCATCATTTCGCCTCACCTAAGAACTCATCATACTTCCCTTGGTCCACCAGTTTCACGACCTCTTTGGGGTTCATCCCATCGATCTTTATCCCCATGCTAACGCATGAACCGATGACCTCCTTGACGGCGGCTTTGAGGGTTTTTGAACGCATGTCAGCTCGCTTCGTTTCAGCCAGTCTAACCACGTCGGAGAACTTAAGGTCGCCGACGAAGTCTTTACCGGCTGTTCCGCTGCCCTTCTGCACTCCTGCGGCACTTGCGAGAAGGGCCGAAGTACTTGGGGTGCCGACTTTGACCGTGAATTTCTTTGTGTCGGTGTCAACGATTATTTCGATGGGAACACGCATGCCGCTAAATTCTTTGGTTTGCCTGTTGGCTTCTTCCGCGACGGCGAGGACGTTGAGCCCGAGGGGGCCGAGAGCCGGCCCTAACGGAGGCCCCGCCGTAACTTTCCCACCTTCCACGAGAAACCGAAACGTCTTTTCCCCCATATCTAACCCCGTTTCGACAACGGTCATTCATAAACTTGTACTGCGGGAAAGACGGAGCTACGTCAAGTTTTTTCGACCGGGCGGACTGCGTCGATAGAGACCGAGATAGGGAGCTGAAACGCGGCCTCCCTCAGCTCAAGCGTAACTTCACGCCGCGATTTTTCAACCCTTATGACTTTCCCGGTAATTCCTTTGAGGGGCCCCGCCACGATTTCGACGAGCTGGCCGGGTTCAAGCACCTCTATCAACGGTTTCTCGATGAGGTGTGGACTGATCGTATCGAGCTTGACGGGCATCGGCGGCCTCGCCTTGACGTGTCGAATGTTCTGCAAAGCATCGGCGATAACTTCTTTGGAGGCGGCTTCGACGAAAACATAGCCTTTCAGCGATGGCAGGATGGCTATAGACGCGATCATCGGCTTTTCAAAAAAACGAAATAACGGCACAAAAACTGAATTTTTCCATTCACCTATTTCATGCGTTTTGAAGACGATGTCTTCGGTCTTGTTTTCGCCACAGAACAATTCGTAACCAGCGTCCTCTTCGACGGTCTTGTAAAACGTTACAGCGTATTTTGTGCCACGCTTGATTCTGACGGGGGTGCGGAAAGATATTTCAGCCCATCCTTCGGTTTTGAGGAGTAGGGGGTCGTAGACGCCTTCGCCGAGACCCGTGTCCGAAAAACCTGTTTCATCGCTGAATTCGGATACTTTTGCGTGAAGCGGCTCTGTCGGCTCTCCTTTTTTCGCCACGTAGACTGCGGCTTTTTCGAATGTCGTTGATTTGGGCGCGGTAAATATCAGCGCCGCTCTAGTCTTATCGGTAATCGTGAACGTGGTTTTTACCTCGCCAACGTAGTCGAGAAATATGCCGTGAAAACGGGCCTCCAACACGTTGGCTACAGACCTTTCCTGCCCCACGGTCGTCTTTATCGCAAAATATCTCATCTCATCGACGCTCAAGCCAACCATCATCTACCGTGCCGGTTATAAAAACTTGAGCAATCAGGTTTCAGGCCGGCTGGAAAGCGAGGGCCAGAAACCTGATAAGGAACGTAAGTGTTCCGATTATCGCAAGCCCTAGAAGGGTTATCCTCAACGTGATGTTGTATTCTTTGGCCGTCGGTTTCTTCGCCGTCTTGAGGAGGGTGACCGCAGACTTGATGAAGCTTATCACTCCCACGACCGTGTAGTCTTCATCGATGTTAATATACCGTTCGTCTGCTCTACCTGAGCAGGAACTTTAGCAAAGCCGCTTCGGTGTGCATCCTGTTTTCGGCTTGGTCGTAAATGATCGACTGAGGGCCATAGGCGACGTCAGGTGTTACTTCCTCGTTGAGATGCATAGGCATGCAGTGCATGAATTTTGCGTTTGGCTTGGCGTAAGTCATCAACCCACTGTTCACCTGAAACCGTGGAAGGAAGGCGGCCAGCTTCCTCTGTTTTTCGGATTCCTGCCCCATCGAAACAAAAACATCGGTGTAGACAAAATCGGCGTCCTTAACCGCTTCAACCGGGTTGTCGGTCAACACAATTGAGGCGCCTGTATGTTCCGCGTATTTCTGAGCTTTCTTAACCTCATTTTCGGGAGGCCTGTATTCCGGCGGCGAAGCGACTGATATGTCTATTCCCGTGGCCGCGCATGCCTGCATCAGTGACACGCAGACGTTGTTACCGTCTCCGACGAAGGCCACCTTCGCCCGGTAGGGCTTTTTCGAATACATGTAGATTGTCATGATGTCGGCGAGGGCCTGACATGGATGATGCTGGTCGCTGAGGGCGTTCACCACTGGAACTCTTCCGTTTTTGCTCAACTCGATCAAATCACGGTGGCTGAAGACGCGTGCCACAATACAGTCCACGTACCTGCTCAAAACCTTACCAGTATCCTCCACGCTTTCACCTCGGCCCAACTGAAGCTCGTTCGCGCTCAGATACATCGAATTACCACCAAGTTTGGAGACAGCCGCCTCAAAAGAAACCCTCGTCCGCGTCGAAGGCTTCTGAAAAATCAAAGCCACGTTCTTGCCTGCGAGAGGCTTCGTCTTTGGATAGCCTTGTTTGCGCCACTTCAAGGCCGTCAACACGATGGCGTCGAGTTCTTTCGCCGTCACATCGCCGATTTCGAGGAAATGCCGAACACTGGCCATGCAACATCTGGATAACGGTATGTTTTAAACTGTGGCGATAAGCCCTTAAGCCAGTCAAACGACATCATCACAGCATCGGACATGAGTGAAAACGTTGATGAGATGAAGATTTTCAAATCACTTTCTTCTCCGAGCAGGGTCGCCATTCTCAGAAGTCTGGAAAACCAGCCCATGAACTACACCGAGTTGATGCGCGTCGCGGGGATGGATAAGCGAACAGGCTCCGGGAAATTCGCCCACCACCTCAAAACACTTTTTGCCGCTGGTTTGGTGCGTGTCAACGAAGAAAGCAAGCTCTATGAATTGACTCCGAAAGGCGTGCAAATCGTTGGAATTTTGAAGGAGATGAGATGGACGCTTTCTGAAACGCAGCGGATCAAAGTGCGGCGTTCAAACTTGGTCTTGGAGGAATTCGACCGGAATAGGATATCGAAAGTTTTGGTCGAGGAAGCGGGGATGCCCGCTAAAACAGCTGACAAGGTCGCTAAAGCCGTGGAAGAGAGATTGCAAAATTTGAGAATTGAACATCTGACGGCCCCCTTAATCAGGGAGTTCGTCAACGCTTTCCTTCTCGAGCAGGGAATGGAACAGTACAGGAACCGGCTTACCCGTTTAGGTCTTCCGATAGCGGACGTCGACAGAATTCTCGAAGAAACGGTCAAAAACCCGTCTTTCAGCGCTTTAACCAGCAGCGTGGCGGCCACGGTTTTCCGAGAATACGCGCTGAACAAAATCGTTCCAAGCGAAGCTGCTGAGAAATATTTTTTGGGAGACATAGATTTGGAAGGCCTTGAGACATGGGTTTTCAGCGTGTATTCAAGAATTTACGAAGGCGATGAATTGAAGTCCGTCGTTAAGGAGGTTGAGGCTATAGAGTTTGAAGTTGTTTTGAAGGATGCTGTCTTGTCGGAGGAAAGGTTTGGGTTTGTCGCCGACTGTCTTGTGGAGAAAAGCCGGAAGGTATCGGTTTATCTTTCTGAATCGGTTGACGCCGACAGTTTGTCTATTCGGCGGTTCCACCTTCTCGCTCCCTTCGACAAAATTCAGCTTCCGTCGGTAAAAGAGGTCGACCTCGTGTTCGCTCGGCGGCCGGCCTCCTCTGAGGGCCATCCGTTTGAGGAATCTTCGGCGATCTGTGGAAAAGGGTCAGTCAACCTGGTGGGACTATTTCTGAGGTCGGGTTCGTCTGAAAAGAAGTTTTGGGATGGATTGAGGTCATCCCTTGAAGCGCTGAATGCGGCTTTTCACGGCAAAGCCGTCTCGGTCAAGAGGTTTTGGAGGTTGGAAAACTTTCGTTTTGTAGTTTCGTTGGTCGGCGTCGATGAACTGGTTGAAAAAGCAGGTTTCGACCGGGCTGAAATCATCGCCGAAACGGCGAAGGAATGCCGGCGTTTGAGTGAAGAAAATCTATTGCTTTTGGCCAGTAAATCCAGTCAAAGAGCCGCTGAAAGGCTTAAGAAGCTTGACATGCACGTGCACGGCGCGAAAGAAGTGGAGCGTCTCGCAGAAAACAAGCCCTATTCATCCAATCCATCCCTAACGACGGCATCCGAAATCCGTGAAATTCACAAGTTTTACACAGGAGGCCTCTATGCGAAAGTTTCCAGTAAAGAAGCCGAAAAATTGAAAGATCTAAAACCTTTGGTGGTTTTATCTTTTTGAACGGAGAAG
Source organism: Candidatus Caldarchaeum sp. (assembly GCA_025054515.1). Taxonomy (GTDB): domain Archaea; phylum Thermoproteota; class Nitrososphaeria_A; order Caldarchaeales; family Caldarchaeaceae; genus Caldarchaeum. The sequence goes on along the minus strand of JANWZT010000027.1, from coordinate 4,111 downwards.
CAAAATCGCCTTCGCCAAGTCGCCCCCGGACTGGGACAACGCGTTCTTGGCCTCTTCTTCGGAAACACCCGTCTGGGCAACGACCAGGGAAACATCATCATCCGAAGGGACGTAGACAGGAGCTGGTTCGGCCGCCTTTTCCTCAGAGACCTCTCCTCCCACCAGTTGGAAAACCTTCTCACCGCCTGTCTTGACCGCGAGGACGCTTGGGCCTTTCAACACGATAACGCGGTCGGATAGCTTGATCACGACTTCCTCGGCTTGTCCGATTTCCTCTATGTCAAGCCCCAGCGACTTGAGCATCCGTTCCTGGGCACGGCGCATTTCACGCGGACTTAACCTCTTCAACTCAAACAACCACCCGGCGAACAGAGTTTAAACCTTATGCCGAACCTTCACCGCCACGCCTCTCTTCAGCCCGGTCATTTCACGGCCTGAAAGAACGGCTTTTCCCACACCTACAAGCTGGCGGTTGACGTCGACGACCAACACTTCAGAACCGGGAACGATGGCTGGGTCTGCTTCTAAAATGTCGGCGGGCGAAACATCGAACCCGTCGCCGACGCGCTTTACCCCCTTATCATCGACGACGACCATATGACGAACACCGTCCAAAAAACCCAGCAGCCGCCGAGCACCGTCAACCGTCAAAGAAATCATCCCGTCCGTAGGCCTTACCGTCGCCAAACATTTACCGTCGAGCCAAATCCTTCTCAATTTACCCGTGGCCGGAGAAATTTCAACTTCGCATTCGTCGGGTAAAAAATCTTCACCGCTAACACCGAAGATAAAGGAAAAAAGCTGTCTCGCATGCTGCAATCGCATCTTCTTAAACGACATGAAAGTTAACCGCCATGTTTTTTATTTTCTCAGCGAGCTGAACAGGAGCTTCACAGTCTACTTCAAAAGACCCATCCCCGTATTCGATTTTCAAAACGTTGCAAACCTTCCTTATTTCAGAAAGAATTTCATAGGTGGATTCGCGGTCGGCGAGAAGGGCCTTTAGCCTAACGTATCCCCCCATCATGTCCGCGACTACTTTTTCCAGCTCGTCGAGGTTTTGACCAGTTGTCGCCGAAACAGCGACGTACCGATGTTCGACCTTGATTTCCTCGATTTTAGCGCGGTAGTCGTGAGACCGGTCTATTTTGTTGAAGACGACCAATAGGGGAACGTTTCTCACCCCGACTTCGTCTAAGACGTTGAGGCAGGTGTTCAGCTTCGTTTCTATTTCGTCTTTGGTTTCGCTGACGTCGACGACAAGGAGAAGAAGGTCGGCGTAGATGAATTCGCTCAACGTCGAATGGAACGATTCGACGAGTAGATGAGGCAGGTTTTTGATGAATCCGACGGTGTCGGAGAGATATGCTTTACGGCCTTTAAACTCGACTATGCGCGACGTCGTCGAAAGGGTGGTGAAAAGCTGTGAGCTAACTGGCTGACTTTCCCCCGAAAGCCTGTTGAATAATGTGGTTTTACCGGCGTTGGTGTAACCGGTTAAAGCCACGACCGGAAACCCGCCTTCGGCTCTTTTCTTCCTCATCAAAGTCTTCCGCAGCCTTATCGCCCGAAGCTTCTCCTTAATCGTCGAAATTCGTCGAAAGACCTCGTTGTAGTAAACGTCGGCCTCGTAGGCACCCAACCCGTGGAACCCCGGCTGTTCACCCTTTTTCGCAAGCCGCACCTTCTCTTTCGCCCTCGAAAGCTCATACTGAAGCTCGGCGAGTTTAATCTGCAGCTTAGCTTCCGTCGATGCCGCCCTTTGAGCAAAAATTTCGAGAATCAGCTGAGTCCTCGATATCACAGGAATCGAAAGAGCTTTGGCGAGGTTGTATTCCTGGACAGGCTTCAGCTCGTTTTCGGAGACAATTTTTTCGATGTTCATTCTTTTGACAGTTTTGCGCAACTCTTCCAATTTCCCGGGCCCTATCATAAATTTTGAATGCACGGGCCTTTTCTGAACAAGTTTGTAAACGGGCTGGTAGCCGACGGATTTGCATAGTTCTTCGAGTTCATCGAGGTTGTATTCAGACCAGTCTTCAAGTCGTTGTATGAGGGCTACCTTCAACCCATCGCCTACAATTCGCTGTCGCTAAGCCAACATATTTAGGTTGTGGATAAAAAGAATCAGAGTTTTGCGAGAAAGTCTTCCCACGTCTGTTCGTCTTCGACCTCGTCTTGAAGAAGGTCTTCGAAAACTTCATAGGTAACGACGTCGGTCAACCTGTATTTTTCAACCATTCTGCTGTAGAACTTTATCGCGCACTGCTCGGCCTTGAGAATGTCTTTGATGAGTTGTTCGTAGTTGGTGGGGTCTTCTGGTGGCGGGATGTATCCGCATCCGCTTGTCGCCAACAGTTTCTCAAATTGGAGCACGGGTTTGCCGCCGAGCTGGATAATTCTTTTCGCGATTTTTTCCGCATGCTTCAGCTCGTGTGCAGACATCTCCATCAACACGGGTCTATAAGTGTCTGCGTCGACGCCTTTTAGCGTGACAGCGGCCACCCAATATTGGTAGTGAGCGAGCCATTCATCCGCGTAAGCCTTCAGAAGGTCCGAAATGACTTCATCGAGGGGGGCTTTGACGATTTCAATACCTGTTCTGCCCATGACCTCACACATATACTCAATCATTTATATCTTCTCGAGGCCATCACATCGTTTTCCAACGTAAATCGGTCAGACCGGTCAACACATAAATCTGAATAGGGTAATTTTTGGTTGCTATGAAATGGTGGTTTTGGTTTCTGCTGGGAATTGTTATAGGCTCTGTGGTGGTTGCCGGTGTTGCGGCCTCTCTGGTGACGCCGGTCGAAAGGGTTTCAGTTGATTACGTTGCCTTGATTAGCCTTGAAGGCGTCATCGCATATGCTGATTCACCGATGGCGTTTCTAACCGGGGATGTGTTGACGCCTCGGGATGTTGAGGCCCTTGTGTCGCGGGTGGAGAGAGACATGGCCGCGAAAGCGGTCGTTGTCGTCATAAACAGCCCGGGAGGAAGCGCCGTCGCCTCGGAAGAGATTTACCGTCATCTCAAAAAGCTTGCCGAAAAGAAAACCCTGGTAAGCTACGTCAGCGAATATGGTGCCTCCGGCGGATACTACATCGCTCTCCCCGCTAAGGAGATAATCGCTGCTCCGGCGGCTTTGACCGGTTCTGTCGGTGCTGTTAGTCTTTTGATCAACTGGGAAGAGCTTATGACCAACTTGGGGGTGAAGGCTGAAGTTTTCAAAAGCGGCCGGTTCAAGGACATCGGAAGTGAATGGCGTAAGATGACGGATGAGGAAAGGGAAGTTCTCAACTCGATTGTGAAGGGAACCGCTGATTTGTTTGTTGAAAGGGTGCGAACCCATAGGTCCGGCAAGGTCTCCGACTGGGACGATGTTTTGACTGCGCGGCCCTACTTGGGCGTTCAGGCCTTCCGGGCTGGGTTGGTCGACGCCGTCGGCTCGCTCGACGACGCGGTGGACAGAGCGAGGCAGTTGGCGGGCCTTCCCCCAACCACACCTACGCGGTGGATAAGGCCGAGGGCGCCGTCTTTGTTTGATCTCTTTGCAGGGGGAAGCTCCGCCGATGCGATGAAGCTAACGTATGAAGTGCTGTTGATGTGGCCTCTGCCCAGTTACGGGATGAAAGTCGCCGACAGTCTGGCGAAGCCCTAAGCAAATTTGAGGAGGTTGCGGTGCTTGGTCGGTTGGCTGCGTGGCTACGGTTATATATCGTGGTTTGATGACGTTTTGAGGGTTTGAGAATTCTCGAGCTCCACGTGGACTTCGTCGAATACAGACCCGTGAAGAAAGAGTCAACAGTAGCGGAAGAAGCTTTTCCGACTCCGACGCGGATAGAGGATGCGCTGGTCTTGCTTACTTCTGTCGAACCTGAGGACAACGAAGAGGTTGCGAAGGCCGCTGTCGCGGACGCCGTGGAATTTATGAAAAGGTTGAAGGTGCCGCGCATGGTTTTGTATCCGTTTGCCCATCTTTCGAAAGAGCTTGCACGGCCCGAACACGCCCTCGAAATACTCAAAACTATGGAGCAAACCGGCTTGGAATACGGCGTCGAAGTCCACCGCTCGCCTTTTGGCTGGAACAAGGCCTTGGCATTGAGCGTC
>JANWZT010000279.1 GCA_025054515.1 Candidatus Caldarchaeum sp. | reverse complement strand
ATCGACATCGTGGACTTTCTGTCTAGAAAACCGTGAAACACGGTACAACGCCACAGCGGACATGGAGAGAATCATTATACCTACCAGCAAGCCGACGATAGATACAGGGGTCATGTTGACGGCGTGAAAAACCGAAGCCGCAGCTCCCACAGTCAAAGATGTCACGAGGAAAGGAACCGACCCCGCGATGGAAAAAGCTGCCACAATCATCAACAACGCCTGGAACAGTGGAAGCGGTGGACCCGGCAGAGACGTGAACAAGTTGGGGAAAAAGAAGCTGTAGAGCACGTACGCCATGAGCATAATTCCCGAAAATACCTGCGGGATCGTGGTTTTCGCCAACGGTTTCTCATCGGACTGTTTCAAAGTGAATTCGGCTCCGCAGTTGGGACATTCTGCCTTCCAAGCTTGCAACCTGTATTTTGCGCCACACTTGCTGCAGATGAAGAGGTATCGCTTCAATCGCTCAACTCCACGTGGACGAAGCCATCCTTAACGATTGTTTTGTAGGTCTCTAGGGGCTTGAGCTCTTCGTCGAATTCAGCTTCACCGGTTTCGAGGTCCCATACCGCTGCGTGACCCGCGCATACAACCTTCTTGCCCTCGAGAACTCCTTCAGAAAGGTCCCATTCTTCATGGCTGCATAAAGCATCCATCGCGTAGAAGACGCCTTCAACGTTAGCCAACAGAATATACCGGCCCTCGACATCGTAGGTTTTCATAGAACCTTGCGGAAGTTCCTTAACATCGGCCACCTTGACCAAACGAGTCATGTCGATTTTGTCTCGTATTTGGTGATAATAGGGTTTTTGGCATTACGTGGGATATTTGTCGGGGTTTTTGTCGAAGATGGTTTTGCAGTGGGCGGAGCAGAAGTAGATGGTTTTTCCGGCGCGTTGTGAAGTGTGCTTTGTTTTTGAGGGGTCGACGGTCATTTTGCAGACTGGGTCGACGGCCATGCGAACAAGGGGTCTAGGGTTTTTTTATGTTTTAATAGGGCTGCCGGCACCTTTTGACCATGCAGGACGTTTACGACGTCATCGTCATAGGGGGAGGGCCGGCGGGCTACACAGCCGCAATATACACGTGCCGAGCCAACCTCAAGACTTTGGTCATCGCCGGGATTGAGGCCGGTGGTCAACTGATGCTCACGCGTGAAGTAGAAAACTATCCGGGGTTCAGCAACGGCGTACTCGGCCCTGACCTGATGGAAAATATGAAACA
>JANWZT010000278.1 GCA_025054515.1 Candidatus Caldarchaeum sp. | reverse complement strand
ATCCACGACTTCAATTATCGAACCCGGCTGAAGACACGCGTAAACAGGCTTTCTCACAGCCCTCGACGCACTAAAACCGCCAATAAGACCCACATGCCCCACAACATCGACATCCACCCCCATCAAACCAGACATTCTCCAAAACCGGTCGGCTTTCCAACGAAGCGAAACAACCTCTCCATCAACCGTCTCCAGCCGAGCAGCATCCTTCGAAGATTCAAAAACCAGAGGCGACGCAACATAGAGGCGGAAAGGAGACGAAACAACGCCTTTCTCCACGTAGGACCTGACCGGCCACGAATCACCAGAGGTGACTACTGTAAGCCTGCCTTCACCCCCAAGCCGCATCACCTTCGGAACTCGAAGCGCCCTCTGCAACAAACCATTCTCCTTAAGAACCTCGACAACAACGTTCCACCCCACGTTCCCGACCCCCGATAACTTTGAATAATCCACCATCCTAACGTTGTAAATGAAACCTTCCGCAGCAGCTTTCTTCGGCTCCGCTATCTTTATACCGACAACTTCAACCCTTCCCGGAATATTTTGCCTGGCCAAGCTATCCAAAACACTGTAGGCCTCCCGAAGCCCGCCCCTCGAAAGATGTGTCAAAAGCGTATCAAGAGGGACAAACCCGTTCCTGTGCAGAACATAGACGGTTCCCCGCCCGTCAACGAGAAAAGGGCCCCTCAACACAACCGACCCCGCGCCGCCGAACACCTCGGAAACCTCCTGCCCCCATCCTGAATTTCCCCGTGGAGGATGCCTGTTCCCGTGCTGAAGGACCAACGTAGCCAAAGCTCCGACAACCGTCGAAGGCGAGGGCAGAAACATGCTCACTGCACCAGTCTGAGGCCCTCGCAACGTGGGAGTAAACTCCGCAGCACCACCAAACATCATCGGCTCCAAAATTCGGAACAAAATGCTTTTCAAACCTCTACACCTCTTCTCGCACCCATTTCCGCCTGTAACGCGTCCATAAATTCCTCGGAAAGAGTACGTCCTTGACAAGGAACAGCTGACCGATGAACGGGCCTCCAACGCCTTTCGAGGCACGACACAAGAAAATCGGCTAACCGGTCAGACTCCTGGTTATTCAACGATTTCGATGCATTCCTTCCTATGACGTGGGATATGAGCTTCCTCACGAAACCTGACCCAGCGGCCACGATTATTCTTTCCATCCATTCCTTCATGTCTCTGACGAAGCTCATCGATAATTTTTCCTGTTC
>JANWZT010000277.1 GCA_025054515.1 Candidatus Caldarchaeum sp. | reverse complement strand
GAAAGTCTGAAAAACAAAACCCACATCCTTGGAGGGCCCGTTGACTTCGCTGCCATCTATGGTAATCAGGCCTCTGTCATAGCCGGTTATTCCCGCTATGATTCTTAGAAGAGTGGTTTTTCCGCAACCACTCGGCCCGACTATGCTGAAGAACTCTCCTCTTTTTACTTCTAAATCGACGTCTTTTAATACGGTTAGCCGCTTCCCGTCGGGCGCCAAAAAGGTTTTTTCAATGTTTTCGACAACAATCATTCCAACAAGCCAGTTTGGTGAACTGCTTATTTAAATATTTTTCAGGATTTTCTCGGCGTTGTCGTGTAAAATTGCTTCTTCTTCCTCTCTTGAAAGCCCTAAGCTTTCAACCATTTGACGATAGGTGGCAAGCCTAACAGCTCCCCCATCAGGTCCGTATGGATAGTCCGTTGCAAACAGCAACCTCTCTGCTCCAAACACCTCGTAAGCGCACTTCAACGCTTCACGGCTTCCGCCGACGGCAGTATCATAGAAGAATAATGTTCTGAGCATCTCGATTAGGTTTTCACGTGTTTTAAGTTTATCAACCTGATCTCGCCTAATGACTGTCATATCAGGAGAATAGGATTCTTTTATCCGGCCCATAAAGAAAGGAATCATCCCGCCAGCATGATGCGTTAGTATTCTCAATCCTTTAATTTTCTCCATCATTCCTGATAGAACCAGCCTAAGAACGATTAGCGTGGTTTCGAAAGGCCATCCTACTACGTGGGCAAGGTCATACTCACCCTCGTAGCCTCTGCAGCTTGTTTGGTATGGGTCAGTTGGATGAATGTAAACTACTGCATCCAGTTTCCGAGCCATCTCCCAAAAATCCTTAAACTTGTCTATCGGCTGTCCTCCGATATTCGTTAAAACCATAAATCCCTTCAAACCAAGCTCTTCTACAGTCCTGCGCATCTCATCAACTCCCCCCTCCGCCAAAGAATTAAGAGCAACTGAACCAAGGCATACCAGTCTTCCCCCTGATTTATCAGCCAATTCGGCCATAGAATCGTTCAAAACCCTCACCAATCCAATTTCTTCGTCGGTTGAGAGAAGAAACCTGGAGGGGTCGACACGGTTATGCACGCAAGCAACTTGAACATCTATTCCGTACTTAGACATTTCGCGAAGACGTTTATCAAGGTCAACGAACTGCCTCCATCTTACAGCCACTTGACCTACTGCATCGGCTGCCGAAACAAGACGGGGCTCACCTCTTTTTATAAGATGACGTA
>JANWZT010000276.1 GCA_025054515.1 Candidatus Caldarchaeum sp. | reverse complement strand
CAATCAGTAGTTGAAACGGTATTGGACCGGTTCGGCAAAACGGTGACAGAGAAAATCGTCGACGAAAAAAAGATGGTCAAAATTGTCGTCGAGAAGGAATCGGTTAAGGTCGTCGCTCTTTACTTGAGAGATAACTTCGGGTTTGACCACGTTAAGGCGGTTTCGGGAGTGGACCTTAGCAAGCTATTGAAGAAAGAAGAGAAAATAGAAGTCATATATCACGTCGGCTCCTATTCTAGGCCTGAGCTTCACAAAACGGATGTCGGTTTATCTGTCAAGCTGGATAAAGCCAACCCACGTATGCCTAGTTTAACAGAAGTCTGGCCCAGCTCGGAATATCATGAAAGAGAAGTTTATGAAATGTTCGGCGTCGTGTTTGAAGGTCATCCTGATTTGAGGAGGCTGCTTTTGCCGGAGTATTGGAACGACATCCCGCCCATGCTGAAGGAGTATGAGCCCCCGGGTAGGTGACTAATATGGTGGTTACGGAGCGGAAAGAAATTAGAAAAATAGAGGTTTTCGACGTCGGGGACGGAGCTTTAAAAATAAGCTACGGGCCTCAACATCCGGGTACAGGTCATTTCAGGCTCGTGATAACGGTTCTCGGCGACACGGTGCTGGAAGCTGATCCAGACCCCGGCTTCGTCCACAGAGGCGAGGAGAAACTCGCAGAATACAAGACGTGGATCACGAACATCCCGCATCTTGAACGACCAGTCATCCTCGACTCCGCGGGTATACAGTATGCCTACGTCCTCGCGGCCGAAAAGCTGATGGGCGTCGAACCACCCGAGCGGGCGAAATACCTCCGGGTCATCATGGCGGAGCTCCAAAGAATCGCAAGCCACCTCTATTGGTTCGCCCTCTACGGCGTTTTCCTCGGAAACTCAACGATGTTTCTCTGGTGTTTCGGCGACAGAGAATATCTTGTCGACATTACTTCTCTGATAGGCGGACAACGGATCACCCATAGCTACTTCGTGCCAGGCGGTGTGCGGAACGACGCACCACAGAAAATCCCGCCGGAGCTGGTTAAAGAATTCGCCCGCTACTACAGGATGATAACAGGCAAGGAGATTCCGGCAAATGCATCAGATTTCCGGAAATACGTGGGCTATGTATGCGAGTTCTTCGACAAACGGCTCGACGACTACTGGGACCTGTTCTTCAACAATGAACTGTTCATCTCGAGGACCAAAGACGTGGGAATATTAACGGCCGCAGACGCAATCAAGCTCGGCGCCGTTGGAACGAC
>JANWZT010000275.1 GCA_025054515.1 Candidatus Caldarchaeum sp. | reverse complement strand
AAACCGATGTGAGGAAAATCCCGGAAGAAGTGTTCGCGGGCGTTGACGTAATAGTCAGTGCCGTGGACAACTGGCCTACGAGAAGGTGGATTAATTCCATGGCTGTGTTGACGAAAAAACCGCTTGTTGACGTGGCTACCGACGGCTACTACGGAAACGTGCAGGTTGTAATCGCTGGGGAAACAAGTTGTTTAGAATGTCATGCCGAAGCTCTGATTCCCGCCAACGTTCAGGCTTCGGAATGCTCTTTGAGAAGGAGAACACCCTCGGACCTCGTCACGGAACTAAGTGAAAAAGGGATTGAAATAACACTCGAAGAAGCGGAAGCACTTTTCCGACATAACGTCAAGACAACCTATGACATAAAATTCGCTCCGCAAACGGTCATCGAAGGCATGGATTCTCCGTTACGGGATGTTGTTTTTCGAGTAAGAGATTTGCTGAACCCTAAGATGCCGGCTTTGCAGACTGTGTCGGCGGCTGTGTCAGCCCTTGGTGTCTTTGAGGTGATACGAATTCTTCACGGTGACTCGTTGGGAAAGCCGGTCAGCGGTCTCATGATGTTCGACGGCTTAAAGGCGAAGCTGTCTCATGTCAGGCTCAACCGAAATCCGTCGTGCCACGTTTGTGGTGAAGGAGCAGAATCGCCGGTAGAGCTATCCGTGTCAAAGGCAGAAACTATTGCCGACTTAAAAGAACGGGTTTCCGACATGTTCATGTTTCCCGACACAAAGATACAACACGGTCCTAAATTGCTCGACGACAACGCGGACGTAAAAACGTCTGGGCTAAAGGACGGAGACATAATTTATATCCATTCGAGCAGAAGGGCTACGCCGGTGATGGTGAAGGTGAAGATAGTTGAAGCTGGTGATTAAAACCGTTAACGCCGGGTTCTGGAACCCTTTCGAGGAGGAAAAGCCCAGACCAAAACCCGATTCATGCGTGATCTGCGGACTGGAAATAGTCAACGAGAAAACCTATTCATGTCCTCACTGCGGCGCCGTTGGACACATGTCATGTTTCGACGACTGGCTGGTAGTCAGACAGACCTGTCCGCTTTGCCGAAGACCTTTGGTTGAGGTCTGAAATGAGCGAAGGAAACAACGAAAAAGTTATCGAGCTAGACTACCTCGAAACTCCGAAAGGCCCGGTCGCAAGGTTCGAGGGAGTCAAACAGCTCGCCGAACTATTGGCCGAAATGATCAACGAATTTGAAAACATCAACAACAAAATCAAAGCTTTCCAAGAAGCC
>JANWZT010000274.1 GCA_025054515.1 Candidatus Caldarchaeum sp. | reverse complement strand
TTAGTACGTCGAGCCATTCGTCAAAGGTGAATGCTCTTCTTGCTTCTTTGAGGATGGCTGGGTCTGATACGGGGCTTTGAAAAGGTGTGAAGCTAGTGACCAGTATGGGTGTTAAGATGGGTTCGCCTGCGTAGTCTCTTGGCACCAAATCCGGTGCGTAAATGATTCTTGCCATTCCCCACATTCCTGTGACCAGGAGGTTTTCGTAGCTGTCTATGACTGGTTTGGCTATCATGGCGTCTTTTATTCCGAGGTTCATCAGATGTGTTCTGTAGTGGCCTATGATTACGTCGGTTTCGACTTTGACCTCGTCTATGAGTTCTATTTCTTGGCCGTTCATGGCTTCGTGGAGTACTTTGTCTTTTTCTCGTGCTTCTCGGTAGTGTGTTGTGATGTATTTGCTGAGTTCTGGTGCGTAGTTGATTGGGCCGTATTCTTTGATGTATTTGCTGACGAGGTATTCGGTCACGTATCGTGGTAGCATGTTGTATTCTTTTGTGGATGCGATGTGTTTGTTTGTGGCGAGGTCGCCGAAGAATTGTTGGATTTTATGGTATAGGTCGTGGGCAGACATTTACTGCCTGTACCTCCTCTGCGGCGCAACTGTCAATGGTATGACTTCTTTCTTAATGATTTCTTCATTTAGTGTTAGTTGATATTCGAGGGTATAGCTACCCTCAGGCAGGGGTTTTACCGGAATTTCAATAAAATGTTCGCCCGGTTCAATCAGCTTCGTGATGTTTTGCCCGTCTGGTAGTGTGACCTCTAATAAGAGACCTCTAGAACATGGATTTATCGCCATAAGGGTGATTATATCCTCTGCAAAAGGAGAAAGAGTCGTTTTAGAAAAAGTTATCACTGGTTCAGTAAGGTTTTCATCCTTCTCGTCATGTTCTTCATTTAACTCTTTGCCCGCGAGTATAGTGTAGAGCCTTTTGATCTCCCTCAGTTCTTCATGGGATATTCCGTACAATGTTGCTACTGTTTCGTCGAGGGCATCCTCTACTCGCCGTAATTCCTCAGAATTGGATGCTATCTCATCGACATCTACAGATTTTGCTATGTCATGAGCTTTCTTAGAGAGTTCGGAAATTTTAAGATGGAGCGGATTTTTCATGTCAAACTTGTGAATCAAAACGTAATCTAGTATATGCGTGCTGATCTCAATTTCCACCATGTATGACCCAGCAATGGACCTTGTTATTATAGAATTTAATACACCACAAAGATAGTGCGCTTCTCTATTATCGTGTAGTGGAACAAACATTAGCTTGAC
>JANWZT010000273.1 GCA_025054515.1 Candidatus Caldarchaeum sp. | reverse complement strand
TTACAGGCATGTGAATTTGGGTGGGTTTGTGGTTTTTTCGGGTGATTATCAGCCTCATGAGGCAGGTGAGCTTTATGAGTTGACTGAGACGGTCGCGGAGATTGCCAAGCGGATGGCGGTGGAGCGGGTCGTTACCCTGGGGGCGGCCCATCGTGGAGGAGCTTCGTTGGGCCGTGTCCTCTATGCTTCGACGAATGAAGAGTTGGCGAAGCTGGCCGAAAAGGCCGGAGCTGTTTCGCTCGAAGACAGCGGCTATATCACGGGGTTCAACGGTCTGTTGCTTGGCGTCGCGAAAGAACTGGGTTTGGAGGGGCTCTGCCTGCTCGGAGAAATCGACAACCCCGAGATCCCGCAGCCAAAAGCATCCAAAAACGTCCTAAACGTTCTTTCAAAAATTCTGGGCATCGAAAATCTTGACACATCCGCTTTGGATGAAGCGGCTGAACGTATTAGGGCCCAGATAATGTTTGCGGAGGAGGCGACGCGTCTTAGGAGGCAGTTTCGGAGTTCTCTGCCGGGTGTTGTTTAGGCGGCTTTAAATAACGGCGTTATAAACCGCATTCCGGAACCATGGAGCTAAAAATCGTCAACCTACACGCAAGCATAGAAGGCAAACAAATCCTCAGAGGCGTTAACCTAACGGTTCGAGAAGGCGAAATACATAGCTTGATGGGCCCGAACGGCTCGGGAAAAAGCACCCTCGCGTCGGTCATCATGGGACATCCCAAATACACGGTCGACAGCGGCGACATTCTGCTGGACGGCGAAAGCATCGTCGAACTTTCACCCGACGAGAGAGCGAGAAAAGGCCTTTTCCTCGCCTTCCAGTATCCGGTCGAAATATCGGGAGTAACCCTCGCCAACTTCCTCCGCCGCGCCTACATCAACATGAAGTACGGAGGCGACGGTGACAAAGCCAAAATCAGCGTCCCCGAATTTCAGAAGCTCCTGAAGGAGAAGATTGAGATGCTTAAACTCGATCCGTCGATTGCGAGACGATATTTGAACGAAGGGTTTTCGGGCGGCGAGAAAAAAAGGTGCGAAATCCTGCAGATGGCCATTCTGTCGCCTCGTATAGCGGTTCTCGACGAAACCGACTCGGGCCTCGACATCGACGGCGTGAAAATCGTCGCCGAAGGAGTTAGAACAATTTCGAAGCAGACCGGCATGGGAGCGCTCGTCATCACCCATTATCAGAGAATTCTCAACTACCTCAAACCCGACGTCGTCCACGTGATGTATGGAGGAAGAATAGTCGAAACCGGCGGCGAAGAACTCGCACAC
>JANWZT010000272.1 GCA_025054515.1 Candidatus Caldarchaeum sp. | reverse complement strand
TCCTTCGTGAACGTTTCTGACGGAAACTATCTCAATTACTTCAGCCGGCGCCATGAAACCCAGCATCAGCCCGGCTGTTTCGTAGGGATATCCGTCTACGCATCTTTGGAGTATTTCTTCGAAAATTTTCCTCCTGACCAAGAGTTTCATCGGCGATGGCCTCCGCCGCTGATGTGGTTTGAAAGGCTGTCGGGCAAAATTACTACAACCACTCCTTCGTCAATTTGCTCGATCAGCTCCAGAGCCGCGGTTAAAGCGGCCCCACCCGAATAGCCTGCCGCCACTCCTTCGACGAGCATGAGTTTTTCAGCCGCGGCGACGGCTTTCTCGGTCTCGACGAAAATACGCATGTCTGCCACATCTTCCCTGTAAATCTGAGGTCGGTAGGCTGAGGCCATGTGTTTGAGGCCTTCGATTCCGTGGAATTCGCTTTCGGGCTGGACTTCGACGACTGTGAGGCGCGGGTTTTTCTCCCGCAAGAATGCGGCGGTTCCCTGCAAAGTGCCAGATGTTCCTACTCCGGCGACGAAATGTGTTATGAGGCCTTTGGTTTGTTTCCAGATTTCGGGCCCAGTGCTTTCGTAGTGGGCCCTTGGGTTGGCCGGGTTGCTGTACTGGTCGGCGTAGAAATATTTTTCCGGCGACGTTTCATAGATTTCACGGGCCCGGTCGATGGCCCCGTCCATTCCTTCGAGTGGGTCTGTTAAGATGACTTCGGCGCCGAAGGCCTTCATTTTCGCCAGCTTGATGGGCGATATGTTGGCGGGGGAGACCATCACGACTCCGTATCCAAGCGACGCGGCGAGCATGCTGTAGGCCACGCCAGTGTTGCCCGAAGTTGCGTCAAGCAGTTTCTTCTCCTTCGTCAGCTTCCCCGACTTGATGGCATCGAGGATGATGCGCAGGGCTGGCCTGTCCTTGATGGAGCCACCGGGGTTGAACATTTCGCATTTGGCATAGAGCTTGACCCCGGGTTTTTCGAAAGACTTGAGCCTCACGAGGGGCGTGTTCCCCACGAGCTCCCACAGCCCCTGCGACTTGACCGTCAATACCTCGGAACTTACGTACGTCATGGCCGGAGAAAAACGCTAAACAGTCGGTTTTTCCTTCCGCTCCATCCATTTTTTCTGAAATTCTTCAACGGCTTTTTCGGTCTCCCAACACCCAATCATGGCCTTTTCGGCGAGCCACGACAGGAAAATGTTCCGGAGAACTTCGGCGTCGCTGGAGCCCATTTTGTTCCGGAGAAACGCCACGCATTTGTACTGCTCGTCTGACAACGTTACCAGAATGTGTT
>JANWZT010000271.1 GCA_025054515.1 Candidatus Caldarchaeum sp. | reverse complement strand
ATAAAAACTTCGTTTTAAACCCCTAGCTTAGATATTGAAAACTGGGGTTATACAGCTTTTAGGAGCCTAACCGTGATGACGACAGGTTTTGAGCGGGAGAATTCGTGTTCGTTTCAGCGGGTTGATGATGTTTATCGGGAACTTAGTAACACTTGTGACAGGGCTGATTTTCAACGTCCTGATTGCACGCAATCTGGAGCCTGCGGCCCTCGGTGTCTGGTTCTTCATCGGCAGCGTCATCCCATATTTCCAGGTTTTGGAGAAGGCCATTCCATACTGGGCTGGAAGGGATATCCCCAGGGGCTTGGGAGTTGGCAAGACGACAGTTGTTTTCAACCTTCTGTTATCCGTTCCGGTTACGGTAGTTTTTCTACTTATTTCTGATGTATTGGCGGCCGTCATAGACGCTCGGCGCAGCGCCGTCTTGATGGCTGCGCTTCTCCTTCCAACCCACTACGTCGTGGCAGCCCTGACTGCGGTAACCTACTCAACCGAGCCGCACAAACTTAGCTTGAGGACGGCGATTATTGACGGGGTGAAAATACCGCTCGCGTCTGTTCTTCTTCCCTATGGGCTTGAAGGGGTAATTTTGTCCGTCATAGCGGGGAACCTCGTCTATGTTTTGTACCTCTACAGGGTTTCGAAGAAGTATCTCGTCGACAAGTTCAGTCGTGAATGGGTAAAAAAGGCGTTGAAGCGGATTTGGCTGCCTCTTCACGAAAATTTCCTCGCATACCTGTCAACTGCCACGGACTTGGTTGTTGTGGGGGTTTTATTGTCGGCTGAGCAGCTTTCGCGGTACGGTATAGCGGTCGCGATAGCCAGTGTTGTCGGGACGGCCAAAGCTTTGACCGGCGCGATATATCCAGTGCTTCTGAAAACCGGTGAAGCCAGACGGACGGATTTGAACGCGTTGTTCAAATTCCAGCACATTTTCGTCACACCCATGGTTGCAGGCGGCATAGCTCTCGCTCCTCAACTCGTCGAAATATTCGGCACCCGTTACCTCGACGCGGCATCCGTCCTGCCCTATCTTCTCTTCGCTCCCGCGATAGGATTACTCGGCCTTACGATGAAGAACGTGTTAACAGCGTTGGAGAGCGCCGACAAGAACCCCGACCAAACAACGCTGGCCAAGTCCACTCTTTTCACGACCCAGCTTCCGGGTTACCTGTATCTCGGCTTTTTGCTGGCTACGACGATTCTTACAGTTGGCCCGTTCGGAATTATCGGAGCTGCGGCCGCGAGGTTGGCGGCAACCATAGCAGCGTTTATTCCAATACTTTACCTATATAAAC
>JANWZT010000270.1 GCA_025054515.1 Candidatus Caldarchaeum sp. | reverse complement strand
ATCTTGCGGGACCATGGATGGGATGCTGACGAAGCTCGCAACGTCTGGCTTATCGACGGAAGGGGCAACATCCTGGTCGACTCGACGAAAGGGGCCCAATATCTTCAGGAATCTCGGATGATGATTATCGGCGGTTTTCAGAGGGTGATGCAGGAAGGGCCTCTGGCGGCTGAGAACATGCGGGGTGTCAAGGCCGTTCTGACGCAAGTCGAGCTGCATGAAGATCCCGTGCACAGAGGCTACGCACAGATCGCGCCAGCGACTTGGAGAAGCCTCTACGCCAGCGTGCTTTCAGCGAACCCCGTCCTCCTCGAACCCGTGCTAAAGATAGAGGCTAAAGTTTCGGCGGAATTCATGGGAGCCGTAACCTCAACCATCACCAGTAAAAGAGGCCGGGTCATGGATGTTAAGCAAGCCGAATACGTGACGGTCGTGGTCGGCGAAATACCAGCCGCTGAAACATTCGACCTCAGCGAAGCCATGAGAAGCGCAACCATGGGCAAGGCCTTCTGGGCGACCGAGTTCAGCCAGTGGAAGCCTGTGCCAGCATCCCTCAAGGACAAAGTCATCCAAGAAATCAGAAAAAGGAAAGGATTACCACCGGAAATACCGACGATCTCACAATTCGTGGAGGACTAACTCTTCGGCGGCTTTTTCGTCAGCGCCGCCCAAGCACCTTCATCCTCCATCAACAGCTTCATCTCTTCAAAGGAGAGCTTCTCACCGTGAGAAAGCTTCTCCAACGCCTTTGTCTTGATCTTTTCCTTTATCATGTATTCCCTCGTTCTTATGGCAAGCTCTCGGCTCCTTTTCACAAACTCTTGAAGCTCTACAAGCCTCGAAACCAGCAAAATTTCCTCAGCTTCGCACATCTGAGCTTTTTTCTTCGCTTCGAGAAAAGCGTTATGATACGAATCAGCCTCTGGCTTCAGCTGCTGAATCAAATCCTTAACAGATTGTACAGTTTCTCGAGCAGCCGCCAGTTCATCCTTCTTCTTTTTGATCTGCTCCCGTAGGTTTTTTGCTTCTTCGTAAAGCGGTGCGACCGCAGCGTTAAGCTCCTTAAGCTTCTCCGCTATGCCTTCCCGCTTCTGCACCTCTGCCAAGACCTTGTTGAAGTGCCGAAGCTCCTCGTAGATTTTTTTCTCCTCCTCGGGCCTGAGAATTTCTGTTTCAATTCTTTCCTCCAACTCGCGGATCCGGCGGATGATTTCCTGACCTGTGTAGCCTTTAGCGTTGTCGGCTATCTGTGTTGAAAGCAAAGCCTCTTTTTCGTTGCGTTTTTCGTTGATTTTTTTAA
>JANWZT010000026.1 GCA_025054515.1 Candidatus Caldarchaeum sp. | reverse complement strand
CCGCACCAAAGCAAACACCTTCATGCCAAGAACTTTAACCAGGTGCTCGACGGCTATACCCGCGACGTTCCCCATGTCAGGCAGCCCCGCCACCAGATATTTCGCCCCCGCCGGAGGCTCGTCGCTAAAAAAATATTTCAGCACAAAGGGTGAGAGATCGGGCCGACTATAAGGTTAAAGGATTTACACCGCTGGAACGTTCGTAGAAGACGTTGAAGACGACCGTTTACGGAGGAGCGGGGAAGATAGGAGGTAACAAGATACTGCTCGAAAGCGAATCGAGGATTTTCCTCGACTTCGGGGTCGACTTTAACGGTAAAAGCAAGTTCTTCAGCACTTTCCTCCAGCCCCGAAGGTTTTCACTCGTCAAAGACTACATCTTAACAGGTGTCCTGCCCAACATCGAAGGCCTTTACATTCACGACCTATCCCGACCTTTCGCAGACGCCGTTGTCATTTCTCATGGCCACATCGACCACTACGGTCATGCGTCGCTCATCCGCAAAGACATTCCAATCCACCTCGGTGAAACAACTAAACTGCTCATTCAGGCACGGGAAAACACCAAACCAAAATCGCCCGAACACCTCATCCACACCGAGAGACAACACAAAATACACACCTTCAAAACCGGAGAGGTTTTCAAAATCGGTGACAACGTGGTCCATCCGGTCCACGTCGACCACAGCATCCCAGCATCGTACGGCTTCGTCGTCGAAACCGACGGAGGAGTGTTGGCCTATTCCGGTGACCTCCGACTCCATGGACCGAAGGCCCAAATGACCCAAGACTTTGTCGAAAAATGCGTGGACAAGAAAGTGGAGGTGTTGATCATCGAGGGGACGAGAATCAACGACGATAAGACCACGTCCGAGGAAAAAGTCGAAAAGATGATTGGAGAAATTGCGTGGAATGCAGCTGATAAGCTGGTGATTGTTGTTGCCGCGATGATGGATTTCGACCGTCTCAATACCGTGTTGAAAGTCGCCGAGACGACTGGACGTATCGCCGCCATTTCGGTTCATCACGCCAACGTTCTCGAATATTTGCGGAAGGCTGGCCGGAGGATATCGGTTCCCGACATGGAGGAAGGCAGGCTCGTGGCCTTCCTCGAAAAAAAGAGAACAGGCACCTATTCTAAAAATGATTATCCACGGTGGATGACGGAGCTTTTGAACAAAGTTCCGACCGTAACCGAAGGAACGATAAGCCGAAACCAGAGAAAATATTTGCTGGTTTTGAGCAAGGCCGAAGACATCATAACGCTTTCCGACATCAAGCCCGAAAAAGGTTCGCCGTTTGTGCTGTCGACGAGCGAGCCACATTCAGAGGAGCAGATCCTCGAAATGGATAAAATCGAAAATTGGGTCAACCTGCTTGAGCTCCGTTTCTATCACGTGCATTCTTCGGGGCATGCATCACAAACCGACTTGCTCAATATAATCGAACGCATACAGCCGAAAAAAGTCATTCCCATCCATACAGAGATGCAGGAGCTTTTTCCGAAGTTGCTTCAACAAAAAGGGATAGATGCTGAAGTAATCTTTCCTGAGCATGGACGTGCAATCAATTTATTTTGACGAACCCTCGACCGGACGTATCGCTTCTCAGCAGTTCAGCGAACCATGTAAAGTTCTTTCTGTGGAAGTGAGTATCTCCTCAGCCTTTACGTTCACTAAGAAACTTTCGCGCCGATGGTTTGAATCTCCTGTAATTCTTTGTAGCGGCGTGTTTCGGGCTCCCCAACGTGTTTTTGATGTTCGGCTGCTACATCTCTTCGACGAGAGGAATTCCAACGACTTGGGCCGCCGACGACATCGCCGACCTGAAAGCTTCCACCATGGCGAGGCGGAAAACCTTGGTGTCGTCGGCCGCAGACAATACCGGACAAGTTTCGTAGAAGTCGTTGAAAACGAAAGCCAGCTCCCGCAAATAGGTGACGACGCGTTTGACGGAAAGGGTTTTGACCGCTTCTTCATAAACCATCGGAAGGATGCTGATTTTCCTGAGGAGCTCGATTTCTTGGGCCTCGAGCTTTTCGGGGGTTCTGCGCGGGTCTGGTGATGTGTCCGATTTCTCCAATATTCTCGTCGCCCGCGCATACGCGTACATGATGTAGGGCCCCGTGTCGCCTTCGATGTCAGCCGCCTCTGAGCTGTCGAAAACGATCATTTTGTCGGGGTCTGCTCTGACGAGGAAATAACGCAAAGCCGCGACGGCGATTTGTTCGCCGACATATTCGGTTTTCTCACTGCTCCAGTCTGGATGACGCTGTCTCGCGCCTTCGATGGCCTTTGCCTTGATGTAGTCAAGAAGTGGGTCGACGTTGACATAGATGCCTCCTCTGCCGGACATGTGGACGAATGACGCCTCTTCCACTGGGACGTTGAGTTTTTCCGCGTCGGCTCTGCTCAGCGATACAACTTCGTATGCGTAGTGGATGTAGCGGCTGGGGTCTGCACCGAGTTTCTCTAAAGCATATCTGACGATTTCCTGCGGCCTTCTCTGCCGAACGTCGACGACGTTTATCGTGTAGGATGCTGAGCCGAACTGCTTGGTTTCGTGGCCTTTCCGGTCGGTTATGTAAACCGGAGTGTTGTCGGGGTTTACGCCGAACATCCTGTATTTGAAATCCCTGTTCAACAGGCCCAGCTTCCAAGCGGCGTAGCCGAGATCACGGGCCACGTAGGTGGTGGAGCCGTCGCTTTTCACCAAAACTTCGTCTCCCTCTTTGCTCAACTTCGGATGACCTCTCAAATCAAACATCCAACACCCCTTTTTCGGCCCGGAATCAACAAAATAGACCGCATTTTCCTCCCGCAGACTTTTGAATACATCGTCCCACAAATCGAAAAACAACACATCGCTTTCCTTGTTCAAAACATCGTACCGAGCACCGAGACGCCAACAAGTCTTGAGTTGTTCACGGAGCACACGGTCGACGACTTCTGCGTTGAATCGGTAAACCTGGGATTCATAGTTTTCAAGGTCGGCGGCAATTTTTCGCTTAAGGTTTTCCAGCTCTGGGTTTGATTCGATTTTTTTGCTGACTTCTGCGTAAATTCGTCCGCAGTATTGGTCGAATTTTTCTCCTTCCGGTGGATTAATGCTGTATCCGAGATGTGTGAAGGCGAGTAGTATTTCGGCCATTTGGACGCCGCTGTCGTCGATGTAGTTGGCGACCGCGACTTTGTGGCTGGTTTTTGTCAGAAGCCGGGCGATGCTGTCTCCGAGGCATACGTTTCTGGCGTGTCCGATGTGAAGGGCTTTGTTGGGGTTGACGCTGGTGTGTTCGACCAACACGTAGCGCCCTTTCCCAATGTCGATTTCACCATACCGAGGCCCGCGCTCAACAGCTTCCGATAGAATTTCGACAGCCAATGTCTTCCAGTTGGCGTAGAAGTTCAGGTATCCGGGGTCGGCGACCTCAATCTTTTCGACGTACCGAAGCTTTTCACCAGACATCCGTGCGGCCAAGGCCCTTGCCTCCTGAACAGGTGGATTCCCTGTCTTCTTCGCAATGTCGAAGGCCGACGGAGAAGACAAATCTCCAAACCGCGGGTCTTTCGGAAAAACGGTCTTCGGCTCCTCGACCCCGGATTTCTTCAGCAAATCCCTAACTTCGTCAACGAATTGCTTCAACCCATTCATTGTGATTTGGAGCCAAAATTAAATTATGACGGACATCGCCTCCCACCATGGACAGGCACGCTTGGACAGTGGTCCTGACAATCACCGCAACCCTGCTATCCTACACCATCCTCAGCTACCTGCTTCTCGCACCTCGGGAGCCACCGGCCGCCGAAAGCCCCATCGTCAACCTCCTGCCCCACGCCATCGCGGCCGTAAACAGCGTCGCGGTCGTAACGCTGATCGCGGGATACATCACGATAAGAAACCGTAAAATCGGGCTACATAGAATTTTCATGCTGGCGTCTTTCATCCTCATCACAGCTTTTTTGGTGATGTATTTGGGAAGGCTTTTCCTCGGGGGCGTCAAACATTTCACAGGCCCCGAAATCATACGGAACTTCGTCTACCTGCCGTCGTTGTTCATCCATTTGGGACTTTCTATCCTGTCGGTTCCGCTCGTGGTCTACAACATATTGACGGGCGGGTTCATCGAACTGAAGGACGTCGGCCGCAAAACGAAGCACAGGCTGGTGGGAAGATGGGCCGTGCGGCTGTGGAGTCTAAGCCGCGGCCTCGGCGTTTTCGTCTACTTCCTACTAAACTACATCTAAAAATTTATTCCGTCGCCAAAGCATCGGTAAACTGGAGGATGCCCACAAACCTGCCTGCCGAAGCACAGGCCAAGCTCGCCAAATACCAAGAAGCCAGAACAGTCGAAGAAAAAATCAAGGCCCTCGAGGAGGCACTGCCGCTGATACCCGACCATAAAGGAACGGAAAAAATGAGGGCCCAGCTCAAAACAACGCTCGCCAAACTTCGGAAGGAGCTGGAAAAAAAGAAGTCCACAAAAACAAGTCGGACAGATGTTTACTCTTTCAAAAAAGAGGGCGCCGCGACGGTTGTCCTACTGGGTTCGGCGAATTCGGGAAAATCGACTCTTCTCAGGCTTTTGACCAACGCCAAACCGGAAGTCAGCGAATATGAAATGACCACGGTCAAGCCCGTGCCGGCCATAATGTTCCACCAAGACGTCGGCATCCAGCTCGTCGAACTACCTGCCGTCATCACATCAAAACTCGAAGAAACACCTTTCACGTCGAGAAGCATCGCGGCGGCGAGGAACGCCGACATGATAATAATTATGGTCGACGGAATGAACAACCCCTACCATCAGTTCACAACAATCGTCGAAATGCTCGAAGAATCAGGAATCGTGTTGGGTGTAAAGGATTACGAAGTGGTTCTCGAGAAAAAGGACAGCGGCGGGTTGAGGCTTGTTGTGTTCGGCCGTTTCCGAGACAGTTACGAGGAGCTTCGTCAGCAATTGCTCCAAATCGGCATCAGGAACGCCGTGGTCAAAATCTACGGCGACGCGGGGGTCGACGAAGTCGTGGAGCAGGTTCTGAGGCCGACTGTCTTCAAAAAGTCGGTCGTGGTGATGGGAAGAGCCGACGCCGCGACAAAAGAAGATGTTGAAAAGCTCAAAAAGGCAGTTGAAAAGATGAACATCCCTCTTTTCCTCTTTTCTGAAGGACATGCATTTGCCGAGGAAACGTTCGTGAAAAAAGTCTTCGAATCGCTTGACCTCGTCCGGATATACACCCAGAAAGACGGCGTGGTTAACAGAAGGCCCGTTGTGATGAAGAAGGGGACGACGGTCGGCGAACTGGCGCAGATAATCCATAAGGAGATAGCGAAAGAGCTCAAGTTTGCGAAAGTTTGGGGTCGTTCGGTGAAGATTCAGGGACAGCAGGTGGGGCCTGGCCACGTGCTGATGGACGGAGACACCGTCGAATTGTTCGTTTAACGTTAAATGCTGGAAGACGCTTTCGCGGAAATAGGTTGAAGGTATACGCTGTCGGCGGCTCGACCTTCGTAACCGGGTTCAAGCTTTCTGGAGCGGAGGGAATAGCGGTGAAATCTTCTGACGAAGCCTTTCGGGTCGTAAAAGAGCTCATGAATAGGCCGGATGTCGGGTTAATCATCGTCTCAGAAGACCTTTCGGAGAAATTCAGGGACGAATTGAACGAGCTGCGGGCCCGGAAGCCGACGCCACTCGTCTACGAGCTTTCGCCGCCGGTGGGATCAACGAAAAAAATAGACTACCGCAAACTTCTCCGATCCGTTTTGGGCGTCTAACATCTTTTTTAAGAGGCAAACTTCCACTGCCTCCGAGAAAAAGTTGTCCACAAGCCTTTCCAAGGTCGTCAACGAAGTCATGCAGGAAGCGCTCTCAAAGGCCATCAAAACAATCGAAGAAGGAGAAGCCGAGGCCATGCGAATAATATCAAAAACAGAGGAGGAGGTAATGCGCGAGATCAATTCGATGCAGGAAACGGGAAAATCATCCCGAGAAGCCGCGGTACAAAGGATTCTTTCAACCGCGGAAATCCAAGCCAAAAACATGGCCATCGCCGCGGTGGAAGAGGAGATTACGAAGATTTTCGACGATGTTTTGAAGAAGTTGGTCGAAGAATCGCGGCGACCGGCGTTCAAGCCAGTGATGGAAAGTCTTCTGGATGAAGCCGTTAATCTTCTGGGACGCGATATGGTTGTCGAGTCTGACGAACATGGAATTCGGATGCTGAAGGAGATAATAGCTGGAAAGACCTATGGCGTGAAAGTCGTTGTTTCGGAAAAGCCTGTTTCCTTGATGGGTGGGCTAAAAGCGTCTTCTCTGGATGGGACGCTCCGTTTCGACAATTCGCTCGAGGCGCGGTTGGAAAGGCTGAAGCCCGTGCTCCGAACGGAAATAGCGAAAATGCTGCTTTCGAAGGAATAGGGTTTGAAGAAAATTTTACTAACCAACGACGATGGCGTGAGAAAGCCGGGGCTGTGGGCCTTATACGACGTTTTGAAAAACTTTGGGACGGTCTTCGTGGTAGCGCCGGAGTCGGAGAAAAGCGCGGTGGGGATGAGCATCACTCTTCACAAACCCCTTCGCATCAGAAAATACCGTATCCACGGAAGAGTGGCCTACGCCTGCTCCGGAACGCCTTCAGACAGCGTTATAGTCGCCGTCAGAAAGATAATGCCAGAGCCCCCGGACATCGTCGTGTCCGGGATAAACGAAGGGAACAACGTTTCGCTTCAGGCAGTTTACGGAAGCGGCACGGTGGCGGCTGCGATCAGAGCTTCTTTGATGGGTTACCCATCGGTCGCCTTCTCTCTCTCATTTAGCGAAAAAGGAACCTTCAGACCCGGCTGGCTGAAAACCGCTATGAAAACAGCCGCGTACAAGGCGAAGCCCATCGTCGAATACCTTCTCAACCACGGTCTTCCCAAAGGAGTTGACTACCTAAACGTAAACTTCCCCTATGAAATATCTGATAAAACTCCTTACCGTTTGACTGTCGCTGCGAAATCGAGATACGCCGAGCTCGTTGAGGAAAGGGTTGACCCGCGCGAAAAGCCTTACTACTGGCTGAAAGGGAAACTGCTTGAACGGCTTGAACCCGGAACCGACGCCTATGCAATCTTCGTCGAAAAAGCAGTCTCTGTTACACCGATGAAAACGGATACATCGGCCACAAGCTCAGACGCATACGAAGACCTCAGACAATTTTTGGAGAGATTGTGAAAATGAGGTTTTAAACAGGCATAACCTATGGGAAAGGCGTAGGTTGGAGCGGTTACGGCGCGACTTCGGGTGGAACGTCGGATGACTCTGAGTTTGAAGGAGAAGATTGAGTTGATGAGACAGGGCATCATTCATAGGTATATCGTGCCAACGCTTGAATTGCGGGGCTTTCTGGTAAGCGAATGGAAAAGGCCAATCTCTTTGGAGGACAAGATATTGCGCGACGACGGCTGGAAAGCTATTTACACCAACTTCACCACGTGGGAAACCTACAGCCGAAACGCCCCACTTCACGTATATTTCAACACATTCTACGGAGACATCCATGAAAAAGCATACCGGGTATGCTTCGTCGAATTTATCCTCAACAAACACAACTACCGTCTACCGCCGGCCGTAACCGGAATATTCACACGACTCAACGTTGA
The DNA here is from genome assembly GCA_025054515.1 of Candidatus Caldarchaeum sp. Lineage (GTDB taxonomy): Archaea > Thermoproteota > Nitrososphaeria_A > Caldarchaeales > Caldarchaeaceae > Caldarchaeum. The sequence goes on along the minus strand of JANWZT010000026.1, from coordinate 4,261 downwards.
AAATGGCTACTACTGGAAACACAAAATCCCCATCAACCTCGACGTACCAGAATCAGCCGTCAACGACATAGACAGCCGTTACGACGAACTGCTGTTGGCATTGTCCCGGGCTAAAGTCATCGATTAGGGCCTGCGAAGCTGCCTGAGGACGATGCTCGTGTTTGTCTCGTTAACGCCGGTGATGTTCCTGATTTCCTCTATTGTTTTGTTGAGGCTTGCCATCGAGGGCACCGATATTATGGCCATGATGTCGCGTGCGCCCGTGATTTCGTAGACCTCTTCGACTCCGTTTATCTTGATTAGCTTGTCGGCGACTTCAGGCGTCGGAACGGCGGGGTTAATCGAGATGAAGGTAACGGCTTTGACGGCGTAGTCTTTTTCCACCTCGATGGTGAAAGATTTGATGACCCCTTTTTCAACAAGGTTCCTAACCCTCCGCCGCACAGCGCCTTCAGAAAGCTTCAAAACCGCGGCGAGCTCTGTGTAGCTCTTCCTTGCATCCTTTTTCAAAATCTCGATAATCTGCCGGTCGACGGGATCGAGCTGGTCCGACATCGTCACCAGCAAGGGCTTCCTCCCGTATTAGGATTTATAAACGCGGACAGGAAATTTCAGCCAAATGAGCGTGAAAGTCGGAGTGGTCGGCGGCTCCGGATACACCGGCGGTGAGCTGCTGAGAATTTTGGCCGTCCATCCAAACGTCGAAGTCACCTACGTCACTTCAAGAGAATATGCTGGAAAGCCTTTCACGGCGATTCATCCTCACCTTCGCGGGTTCTATAAAGGCCTGAAGTTCAGCGAAGTATCCGTTCAACTGATGGCGGAGAAATGCGACACGGTTTTCGTCAACACGCCTCACGGCGTTTCCTCTTCCTTGACGCCGCAGCTACTCGAAATAGGGTTGAAGGTCGTGGACTTGAGCGCTGACTTTCGTCTCAAAAACCATGAAGACTACAGAATATGGTATGAAGCCGTTCATCCAAGGCCTGACCTGCTTGAAAAAGCCGTTTACGGCCTTCCTGAACTGTACCGAGAAAAGATTAGGTCAGCGACTCTCGTCGCTTGTCCGGGCTGCAATTCGACCGCGGCGTTGTTGTCTTTGATACCGGCTTTTGAGCAGAAGCTTGTGGATGTGGAGCGCATAGCGGTGGATTTGAAGGTGGGGAGCAGCGAAGCGGGTATCAAACCTTCGCTCGGGACGCATCATCCGGAAAGAGCTAACGTGATGAGGCCTTACGAGGCTGAAGGCCATCGACATGTCGCGGAAGTCGAGCAGGAGCTTTCGAAAATCGCGGGAAAACCGGTTAAGGTCGCCCTCGTACCACATGCTGTTGGAGCCGTCCGAGGAGCTTTAGCATCATCTCATGTATGGCTTCAGGACCCGAACATCGACGAAACTGATATCTGGAAAGCTTACGCAGCCCGCTACGGTAAGGAACCGTTTGTCAGAATCGTCCACGGCACGCCATTCAGATATCCCGACCCCAAATACGTCATCGGAAGCAACTTCGTCGACGTCGGCTTCGCGGTCGAAAAAAGAATCGGACGAGCCGTTTTCTTCGCGGCCATCGACAACTTGATGAAAGGAGCGGCCGGGCAGGCGGTCCAGTGCTTCAACATCTTGCACGGGTTTGACGAAAGAGCTGGGTTAAACAGCCCACCGCTCCGGCCTGCTTAGGCTTAAATCCGGAAATGGTGTTGACCGGATCGTGATAGTTGTCAAGGCAGGTGGACGGGCCTTAGATTCCAACCGAGACAAAATTCTCGACTCTGTCGCGGCGAACCATCGACGTGGCGTGGTTTTTGTTCATGGAGGAGGAGACATAGTGTCGCGTTATGAGAAAAGGCTCGGCATCGAGCCTAAGATTGTTGTCTCGCCGTCGGGAGTTCGAAGTAGGTTGACGGACTCGGAAGAGCTTGAAGTTTACACGATGGTGATGGCGGGAAAGCTGGGAAAAGAGATTACCGCCTACCTCAATAGCCGCGGGGTTAGGGCTGTTAATCTATCGGGCGTCGACGGGTCGGTGATGAAAGCTCAGCGGAAGAAGAAGTTGGTCATAGTTGACGAAAGAGGAAGGAAAAGAATTGTTGACGGCGGATTCACCGGCACGATAACGTATGTTGATGCAGGATTCTTAGAAAGCTTGATCAACCTCGGTTTGGTGTTGGTTTTTTCTCCTCTGGCTTTGGGCGATGAAGGTGAATTGCTCAACGTCGACGGGGATTCCGCGGCTTACGCAATAGCCGCGGCCTTGAAAGCTGAAAAACTCTATCTTTTGACAGACGTGGACGGAGTTTTTTTGGACGGACAAATCGTGAAACGGATTTCATCTTCCGAAGCAACGCAAATTCTGGATAAGATTGGCCCGGGAATGAACCGGAAGCTGATGAATGCGGTGAAAGCTGTTGAATCAGGAGTGACGATGGTTCACATCTGTTCGGGGCTGGTTGACGACCCGATCGCCGCCGCCGACGGAGGGTCGGGCACCGTCGTCGTTTGACGAAAAGGTTTAAGACAGAATTCGAAAATCGTAGTTCAATAAAAAATAACGACAAGGAACCACCCATATCATAACGATTTAAATAACAGCGTTACGAAACACATCGCAGTGAAAATGAAATGGTAAACCTTGCTTGTCCGGTTTGCGGCAGCTCCGTCGAAGTGCCGTCAGACTCTTTGCCGGGAGAGTTGTTTGAATGCGGTGACTGCGGTGCCCAGCTCGAATATTTCGTTGACGAAAAGAACGCCGCGTCTTTGAGGGTTGCCGAAGAAGTCGCGGAGGATTGGGGCCAGTAACGGATGAACATCGGGCTCGCCTACGACGTTGTCCGGTTTGAAGAAAAGTCCCTTCTCCAGGCCATAAACCATTTGGGCCACGTATCAAAACCCATACACGTCGTCGACAAAGAATTTTGGATAAACGAAGCAAACGGGTTCGACGCGGATTTCATCATACAGCGATGCGTCAGCTTCAGCAGAGCCCTCGCCACCACAACCATATTCGAAAGATACGGGAACATCGTGGTGAACAACCTTGACGTCCTTCGCAACACAGCCGACAAACTCATCACGACATCCATGCTCGCGAAAAGAAACATCCCGACGCCGGCGACGGCCATCGCCTTTAACAAGCAGACGGCCTTGTCCATAGCCCGCAAAATGGGCTTTCCCGTCGTCGTCAAACCAGTTTCAGGAAGTTGGGGAAGAAACATCGCACGGGCCTTCGACGAACAATCGCTCCTCGACATCCTCGAGCTGAGGGAAAACATGCCGAACCCCCAGATGAAAGTTCACTACGTACAGGAACACGTAGACAAACCCGAACGAGATATCCGAGCGTTCTACGTATGGGGTGAGGTACCGGTTGCGATTTACCGGGTCAGCAAGATGTGGAAAACCAACACGGCCCTCGGCGGCAGAGCCCAGCCTTGCCCGGTAACGGACGAGCTGAGGGAGCTGGTGGTCAAGGCAGGTGATGCCTTAGGTGGCGGTGTTCTCGGAGTGGACATTCTCGAATCCCGTGAAAAAGGGTTGCTGGTCAACGAAATCAACGGGGTCGTCGAGTTTCGGAATACGGTTCTCGTCACCGGATACGACCTCCCATCTAAAATAGTGGAAAACACCGTGAAAGTCGTTAAAAGATGACTGTATCGCTTCTCCGTTTCGCCAGCCCCAGAGGACTGCGAATAACTAAGGCCGAAGGCCAGTATGTTTGGGACGGTTCGGGGCGTCGTTATCTCGATTTTTACATGGGTTACGGGGCCGCGTTTCTGGGCCATCGTCATCCGAAAGTGGTCAAAGCCCTATCTGATCAGCTCAACAAATACATGACCGTGACCCCTGCCTTCGACACCGAAACGCTCGACAGATGTCTCGAAAGACTCAGCCAAGTCCTGCCACCGCATCTGTCCAAAGTCTTCTTCCTCAATAGCGGGTCGGAAGCCGTCGAGCTCGCCCTAAAAATCGCCCGAAAACTCACCGGCAGGAAGAAGGTGCTGGCGTTCAACAACGGCTTTCACGGCCGCACGATGGCCGCATTATCGGTGACTTGGAACAGCAAATACCGTGAAGGCTTTGAACCGTATCCGCTCGAAGCCGTTTTCATACCGTTCAACGATGCGGAAGCCGTTGACCGCAAGCTTAACGAAGAATTCGCCGCAGTGATATTCGAGCCGGTTCAAGGCGAAGGTGGGATCATCCCCGCCACGACTGATTTCATGAAGGCGGTTGAAAAAAGAGCGAAAGAAGTTGGCGCCTTCG
>JANWZT010000269.1 GCA_025054515.1 Candidatus Caldarchaeum sp. | reverse complement strand
GGACTCTTGTCTCAGAGTCCATCTCCGGGCTCCCCCTCTCAGGGCCCGTACCCGTTATAGGCTTGGTGGGCCGTTACCCCACCAACTACCTGATGGGCCGCAGCCCCATCCTGAGGCATTTACACAGGCATCCCTGTGTAAATTTTTCAGCGAGAGGTCGTTCCAGAACCTCTCACCTATGGCGGTTTATACACCAGTTTCCCGGTGTTATCCGCCTCCTCAGGGCAGGTTGGCCACGTGTTACTGAGCCGTACGCCAGGCCCACAGGTGGCTATGGGCCTTGACTTGCATGGCTTAGTCTCACCCCGATAGCAGTGAGGTCCGGCAGGATCAACCGGAGTCGAGCCTGGGTTGTACGGCTGCGGAGGAGTTTGTGGGGGCTTGGCCCGTGTTTAGACCTGATTGGTGAACGTGAATCAGGTCCTCATTCTGTGCCCCTGGCAGGAGGCCGTTCCATCATACCGTGGGAGTGTCGCTCCCTTGGTTGGTCCGGTCGGAGCCGCCTTCTCGACCGGGGCAGAAATAATACGGCTTCGTTGTTTTTAAGCATTGCGTTAGACGGGCCGTCGCAAGCTAGCGCCATAGACCCTGTAGTAATCTTTATCCGTCACGAGCAGACCATCCTCGTGTACGAAGTTGGCGAATTCCCTGAAGCGGTTCATCGAAAACCATAAACTTAGCGCCGAGTTCATCGAGCTGCCGCCGGAACAGGCAAGAACCTCCGAGTCGGCCGCGGCCGCGCTTAAAGTGCCAGTAAACCAGATAGCGAAAAGCATCGTGTTGAAGGGTTCCAGAACCTACGTTGTGGTTTTGGCGGGTGGTAAGCGTGTTGATTTAAAGAAATTTTCCAAATGGGTCGGAGAATCCGTGAGACTTGCAACACCCGATGAAGTTCAGCGCGAGACAGGGTTTCGCGTTGGCTGTGTCCCGCCCTTTGGCCACATACGAAAGCTGAAGACCTTCGTCGACGTTTCCGTATTCGAAAACCAAGTTATTTACGCGTCCGGGGGTGAAGACAATCTTTTGATAATGCTCTTTCCATCAGATTTGCTCAAGGTCTCGGATAGGCAAGTCGTTGATGTTTCACGGTAACCGTCAGGTTGTAGGAGGAGGAGGAGGCAACGGGCGTTTTCTTCCACGACGCATCACGGCCGCTGCCGCTATGGCAGATATCGCTGTTGCCGCTATAACAGCGATGATTATGGTGTTATTCGCGGATGGCTCGCTAACCTTCTCGGTTTGGATGACGGTTGGCGTGGTATTTCTTGTCTGAGTAGTTGTCATGACGGTCGGCGTAGTGGGGGTT
>JANWZT010000268.1 GCA_025054515.1 Candidatus Caldarchaeum sp. | reverse complement strand
ACGATGGGTGGCGCAGCGCTTGGGCTGGCCGTCATAGCCATGAGTCTTCTGGGACTGACCATCCTTTACTGGCTTTTCCGCGACCCCGGCATCCTGGCTGGTTTCGGGTTCGGAGCGAGCCTTGCGGCCTTGTTCGCGCAGCTCGGCGGCGGCATATACACCAAAAGCGCGGACATCGGAGCAGACCTCGTTGGAAAAGTTGAGGTAGGAATTCCCGAAGACGACCCCCGCAACCCCGCCGTAATCGCCGACCAAGTCGGAGACAACGTAGGCGACGAAGCCGGCAGAGGCGCCGACCTCTTCGAATCAGTCACAGCCGAAAACCTGGGCGGCATGATTGTCGCCCTCGTGATATCGATTATACTGTTTCAGAAGGTGAACGAAACATATGTGGTGCTTCCGTTGCTCGTGCGCGCCGTCGGAGTTGTGGCGACGCTGGCGGGCATAGGATGGGCGATTTACCAGAAAGCTTTCAAAGAATCGATCGAGCCCCTGCGGAACGGGCTGATTGTGACGTCGCTGGTCGCTGCCGGATTGATGTTCCTGGTTTCGAGCACGATTTTTGGAAACACGTACCTGCCGCTTTTCATCACGATGATCATCGGACTCGTAGCCGGCATCTTGATAATGTTTTACAGCGAAATCTACACCAGCCTACGGTCTTCCCACGTCAAGCTGATCGCCACCAGCAGCGAATCCGGGCCAGCCCTGACCGTTGTTTCAGGCCTTTCCGTCGGTATGATTTCAACCGCCTTGCCGGTTGCCACGGTCGTCGTCGCCATCGCGGCATCTTTTTTGCTGGGCGTTGAATGGGCCCGTGCAGCCAACTTACCCGACCTCTTCCTCGGAGGCGTTTTCGGAACCACGATGGCCACCATGGGGATGTTGTCCACGGCCGGGTTCGTCCTTACGATGGACGGCCTCGGCCCCATCGTCGACAACGCGGGAGGAATCGCCGAACTCGCCAACGCGCCCAAAGAAATCCGCGACAGACTCGAGCCGCTCGACGCCCTCGGCAACACGACAAAAGCACTTACCAAGTCATACGCCATGGGTTCGGCAGCCCTCGCGGCACTCCTACTATTCCAAGCTTTCCTCCTCGAAGTGGGGAGATACCTCGCCGGAATCATCGAGCTGACACATTTAACAGCGGAGCAATCACGGGCGCTTTTGACAAACATAGAAAGGCTTTCGCTCGAGCTGCAGCTCAACTCGCCGGGCGTGTTGATCGGGTTGTTTGTCGGAGCCATGCTACCTTATCTCTTCTCGGGCTACGCCGTCAAAGCCGTTGGGACAGGAGCGTTCCAG
>JANWZT010000267.1 GCA_025054515.1 Candidatus Caldarchaeum sp. | reverse complement strand
CACCCTGTAGTCTTTGATGATGCCGTGGCCGCCCCTAAATTTCCCAGCTCCGGGTTTATCCTTGAGGTTTAGAGTGTATTGTTCAACTCTAATCGGATACCGTACTTCTATGACCTCGTTGGACATTATGTATGTCTCTCCGTCTAAACTGCATACCATACCGCTTTCTCCGTCCTTGTTGAAGCCTGCTCCCCACCCACCTGGCTGAGGCTCCACGATGGCGAAAGGCTCACCTGTCCTGTCGTCAACTCCGCCTAAAATGGTTGCACAAACGCTTAGGAAGTGGCCCGCCGTCAGCTTGTCTGGCACGTGTGGGGCAAGGGCCTTCCACACCAGTTCAGCCGCAAAAGACCCAGCCTCCCAGAACGTTGCGACAGGCGCTGGTGGTTTTGGATGAAACACCGTTCCCTCGGGAGCTATGACCTTAACCGGTCTGAAAACACCTTCGTTGGCCGGATACTGTGGGTCGGTAACCGCTTTGAACATCACTTTAGCAGCACCAATAGTCATCGAGTAAGGAGAGTTTATGGGCCCCTTTGCTTGCGGCGATGAACCAGTGTAATCAACTGTGAATTCTTTTTCCGTGATTGTAACACGGGCTTTCACGTAAACAGGGTTTTCCGACACACCGTCGTCGTCGATGTAATCTTCGGCCTCGAAAACCCCGTGTGGCAGTCGTCGAAGCTCTTGGTAGGATTTTTCCTCACCTTCCTTGATAATTGTTGCCATGGCTTTGATAATCGTATCTATACCATGTTTGGCGCAGAGCTGTGCTATCCTTCTTCCGCCAACTCGTAGAGCAGCTGCCTGCGCCTCCATATCGCCCAAAGTCATGTCGGGAGTCCTGACGTTGGTCCGGATTATCTCGAAGAGGTCTTTGTTCGGCTCTCCGCCATCAAACAGTTTAAGAAGTGGAAACTGTAATCCTTCTTGATAGATTTCCGTCGAGTCTGTCGTCCAACTTCCAAACCTCATTCCGCCGACTTCGCTCCAGTGTCCTTTGTTAACCGAGAAGGCAATTAGCTGGCCATCGAAAAAGACGGGGCTGATGAGGGTAACGTCGTTAAGGTGTGTTCCATGCGTATATGGGATATTAGTGATAACGATGTCACCATCGCAGAATCCGTTTGGCCCGTATTTTCTGACGCAATCTTTCACAGCAAGGTCAAGCACACCTAAAAACCCGGGGACGCCGTTGGCCTGCGCGACTAATTCACCTCGATGATTGGTTATTGCCACAGCATAATCAAGAACTTCATATATGACCGGACTTTTGCTGGTCTTTCCGAAGGCGATAAATTCTTCTTCCGCT
>JANWZT010000266.1 GCA_025054515.1 Candidatus Caldarchaeum sp. | reverse complement strand
TACTCACCCTGAGGCTTCTTCGACCGCTTCTTATCGTCGACAACCTCGCAGCAGCCATGTTAAGAGAAGGCCTTCCTAAAGTCTACGTAAAAGACCTGCCAAAACCCGAAACCTTGAAAACAAACGCAGAGCTCCTAAAACGATTAACCGACTTTTTTGAATTTTCACGGCAACGGCCTTTGTCGTTGAATGATTGAGTCTAGTTATGGCCACCGCGTATTCAAACACTCGACGTAGCGTCGCGGTCTATAGTCTGGAGTGATTCTCTAAAAATTGTTTTTCACCTTATTCATAGAGGTAGCATGCTACTTTTCGTCCTTGGGAGACGTGGATGAAGGGAGGATGCTTTTCGTAGCATTTGTTTGAGGCGTATGGGCATCGTGATGCGAACTTGCATCCTGTTGCGGGGTTGCGGTTTTCTACGTCAGCTATTTTCGGGTTCCATCCTCTGTAGGGGTCTGGCACAGACTCTATCAAGGCTTGGCTGTATGGGTGGAGAGGTTTGCTGATGATGTCGTAGGCGCTTCCCTGTTCGACGACTTTCCCTCCGTACATTACGGCTATGTTGTCGCTTACGGAGTTGACAACAGCTAGGTCGTGTGAAATAAACATCATAGACATGCTGTGTTCTCGTCTAATTTTTCTGAGGAGGTTGAGAATCTGCATCTGGGTTGATGCGTCGAGTGATGAGGTTATTTCATCGGCGATTATTAGGCTTGGGCGGAGAGCAAGAGCCCTAGCTATTGCGACTCGCTGTCTCTCACCTCCGCTTAACTGATGCGGGTATCTGTTGCCGTAGTCTGCGTCAAGACCAACAGCTCTAAGCGCATCGTTCACAGAGTAGTCGTTCTCTAATCCATGCAGTCTCATCACGTCGCCGATGATGTCTTTCACTTTTCGTCGGGGGTTGAGAGAAGAGTAGGGGTTCTGGAAGACCATCTGTATTTTTTTCCTGTATTCGAGTAGCTTTTTGTGGCTGATATGTGTGATGTCTTCGCCCATAAAGATAATTTTTCCTTCGTCAGGCTCGTAGATTCTAGCAACTGTTTTAGCAAGAGTGCTTTTTCCACTTCCACTCTCACCCACGATTCCCAGCACTTCATCATGACCCACTTTAAGAGACACTCCATCCACCGCATATATTCGTCTTGCCTGCTTGCTGAAGAGCTCGGTTATTTTTTTAACGGGTTCTGTGAAACTTTTTCTGATGTTATCTAATTGCAGCATTGGTAGTCACCTGCTGCGGTCGTTGAACAGAGAAGGTATTGATGCCAGCAGCGTTTTCGTGTAATGATGCTGGGCTGAGTGGAGAAAAATCTCAG
>JANWZT010000265.1 GCA_025054515.1 Candidatus Caldarchaeum sp. | reverse complement strand
GACGGCGGAATAATCGAGCTGACAACAGACAAAGGAGTTCACTTCTCCAAAACGGTTTTGATAGCGGCTGGACATGGAGCCTTCACCCCCAGAAAGCTCGGCAACCCGTCGGTCGAAAGATTTGAAAACAAAGGAGTGTACTACACCGTCCGCGACCGCTGGGCCTTCAAAGATAAACGCGTCATGATAGTTGGTGGCGGTGATTCGGCGGTCGATTGGGCCTTAAACTTGATGGATATAACGAAGGAGACCTACCTCGTCCACAGAAGAACTGAGTTTAGAGCACACGAAGGAAGCGTGATCGAGCTTTTCCACTCCCCTGTCAAAGTTTTGGTGCCTTATGAGGTCAAATCCGCGGAAGGAAGGGACAAGATTGAAAAGGTTACCGTGTTCAACAACAAAACCGGAGAGGAGCTAACCATCGAGGTTGACGCGTTGATTCTTCAATTGGGCCATATTGTCGACGTGTCACTTTTCAAAAAGTGGGGGTTGGAAATGGAGGGGAACTTCATCAAAATCAACGGTCGCTGCGAGACAAACATACCCGGCGTATACGCCGCGGGGGACATAGCCCATCAACCCGATTCGGTTAAGCTGGCACTTCTCGTTGTCGGCTTCGGTCAAGCAGCCATCGCCGTCAACGTGGCGAAGAACTACATCGACCCAAAGGCGAGCTACTTCCCCGGCCACAGCTCGGAAAGACGGATGTAGGGATGAAAGCATATCTCGTGGGCGCTCTGCCAAGGCCCGAAACACTTATCAAAACCTACAGGGATTTTGCGAAGAAGAGAATTTCTCCGGATGTGCTTCAGCGGGAATTGGAGAAAGTTTCCCGGATGTATATAGAGGTGCAGGAAAAGGCCGGTCTTTCATACATATTGGACGGCATGTTAGCATGGAACGACCTGTTAAGACCGTTTGCGTCATCGCTTGAAAACGTGGAAATAAACGGCCTTTCTCGATGGTTTGACAACAACTTTTTTTACAAAAGGCCTTTGGTTCAGGGTCGAATTAGGGTAAAAGATGAGATCGACCGTTCGATTTTCTTTCACCATTTAGTTGATGAAACGAAAAGGAAAATTGTCCTTCCCGAACCCTACTGTTTCGCCCGTCTTTCAGAAAACCATTACTACAAAAAGCTCGATGAATTTGTCATGGACGCGGTGGATGCGTTGGCTGATTTTGTCGAGAAGGTGGGGCCTTTCAGCCAAATTCAGATGTCGTCTCCTTCGCTCGTGTTCGAGGACGTTACCTTATCTGAGCTGGAAATATCAAAAGAGGCGGTAGCGGTTTTTAGAAAGAAGACGAAAAAGGAATTGTTTCTGCACCTGCCTTTCGGCTCTTCG
>JANWZT010000264.1 GCA_025054515.1 Candidatus Caldarchaeum sp. | reverse complement strand
TGTCCTCCCGATAGAAGGTACGGGCTTTTGTTTTCCAGCCCCTCGAGTCTACTAAATTTGAGCGCGTATTTTACACGTTGCATAATCTCGCTGCGCGGTAGACAGTAGTTTTCGGGTCCGAAGGCCAGTTCCTCTATAACTGTAGATGTAAAAAGCTGGTTGGCGGGGTTGTCGAGTACAAGCCCGACTTTAGAAGCCAACACTGAAACATCATAGTCTCTGACACGAAGGCCCTTGACGTAGGCTTCCCCAATCATTTCGCCTCGGTAGAAATGGGGTATGAGGCCGTTCATGATTCGTGAAAGCGTAGATTTCCCAGCCCCGCTGGGACCAGTCACTACCAGGATTTCGCCGCGTTTCACCTTTAAGCTTATGTTCTTTATTGCAGGCTCTGTCGAACCACTATAAATCCATGTAACGTTGTCGATTATTATGTCGTATGTTTCCTGAAGGGTGTCTTGGCCCGTAATCATTCGCTACTCCCAGCTGGTAAGCGACCTAATATCTATTACACGTAAAAAAGATGTTGGATTTTTCAGGTTTTCTTTTTCCGCGAGAAAACGTATGCGATGACAAAGGTTAACACGATCAGGATGATTGCTCCGATCTGTTGGGCGGTTGACGGTCCCGTCTGTGCAAGTGTGTAGAGTCCAGAGAGGACGAAATTCATGTGGATCACCTACGCGGGAGCTCCTGGGAATAGGATGATGGCGACGAGGATGATTATGGCTGCAGCTGACGTGATGTAAGGAAGGTATGGGAATCGCCACTCTGGTTTGACGAAGTCTGGGAATGTAGCGAGCACTATCGACGGAATCAACGCGTAGATGAGTAGGAACACCCAATAGGCCCCACCGAGGAAGTTGAAGGCAGCGAGAACCCATATGTTCGGGAAGAATCTGAAGACATAGACGTAAAGGAAGAACCAAGCCCAGTACTGGAAAAACAAAGCTACGGCCGTAGCTGCCCAGTACGCAGCTATTCGAAACCCTTTGTTCGAAATGTTGTAGAGCCGTCGGTAGGCCAACGCCAGCAGGAAGATATGCGGCCAATATAGAGGCCATCCGTAAAAACCTACAGGAGACACGAATGACTCAAGGAAAGTCACGATGATACCTCCGAGCGGACCAGCCGCCATGGTAGCGACAGATAGAAAAGTTCCAACCAGGTTGAAGTTTACTCCGGGGAGATATCCTGGAAGCTGCAGCCCTAAGCCTGTGGCGGCCATGGCAAGTGCACCGAAGATCGCGGCGATTGATATCTGACGGGTGGTTAGCAGGGGTTTTCTTACTTCTGGTTGTGTTGCGCCAGACACGTCGTATTGAGAAAATATGCTGAATATAAGTGTTTCAAACTAAA
>JANWZT010000263.1 GCA_025054515.1 Candidatus Caldarchaeum sp. | reverse complement strand
GATGGGGATTAAAACGCTCGGCGAACTTGATGCCCTCAACTACGAAGTGTTGGAGAAAGTGTTTGGCACGAAGAAGGCCTTGTTTATTCATCAAGTTGTAAAGGGCGTATTCGACGAAGCGATTGTTGAAAGGCCTCCGCCCAAGCAGGTAAGCAAAATTATAACCTTAAAACGCAACACCCGAAATGTTGAAGACATCATGCAAGCTTTAGGAATCGTCGCAAGTCAGGCGGCCGCCAAACTCGAGTCGAAAGGATACGAAGCTTCAAAGCTCGGCCTAATCGTCATTACTTCAACGATCAAGACTCTGACACGTCAGACCGAAATAAGGCCCGGAACCGGATTAAACCAGACCCTACGCATCTTAAAACGAATGGTTGAAGATGTCTTAGGGGACGATGAAAACCTCTACGTCCGACGGGTCGGTGTCAGATATTCGGGGCTGAGGAAAATGTCTGGCCAGAGTAAACTGAACGTCTTTACGGAGAGTTGACGATTTGTTAAAAAAACTTTTTGAAAGGGTTGAGGTTGTTCGGTTTCTCAAATTTAGTGTGGTGGGAGGCGTTGGCCTTGTAGTCAATACCGTCGCTCTCTATCTGTTGACGACGTTTGTGTTCGGCGAAAGACTTTACTTGGCCGCGGCTGCGATAAGCCTCGAACTATCCATCATCAACAACTTCTTCCTGAACGAATACTGGACATTTAGGGACAAGGCCGTTGCGGGAGAATTTTCCCGGAGGTTCGTCAAATTTCATGGCAGCAGGCTCGCCGGCTTTTTCACTACGCTGGTTATCCTGTATATTTTGACCGACCTCGTGGGAATATTCTACCTCCTTTCGAACGTCATCGCCGTCCTCGTGGGCACGGCCGTCAACTATTTGACGAGCAATTACTGGGTTTGGAAATAAATCGCTAATTACCATGCTTATATAAACGAGCCGCAAATATTTTGTGTGTCAGTACAGCCACTCACCAAAAAAGTTGCGCTTGCATCCGCCCTCAGCGCTTTAGGCATCGTGATTTCTCCTCTCTTCTTCGAATGGCTTGGGACTAGGGCTTTTCCCGGCCAGCATTTCATCAACGTTTTGTCCGGCGTTCTTCTTGGCCCCATTTGGGGTGCGGTCGTTGCAACCATCATCGGCAGCGTAAGAATAGCCTTGGGAACTGGAACGATCTTCGCATATCCGGGCGGTATTCCCGGGGCGTTGGCCGTAGGCTTCGTCTACATTCTGCTTAACCGGCTAAAACTGACGAAATTCAGATATCTGGCCGCTTTTGCCGAACCTTTGGGAACCGTGTTGGTCGGTGGAACAATCGCCTTGACCTTCGTGGCGCCCTACGTCGGGCCGGCCATCGGCCCC
>JANWZT010000262.1 GCA_025054515.1 Candidatus Caldarchaeum sp. | reverse complement strand
CAAAGCCCTTCGCCATCACATCGAGGTGCCTAAAAGCTATATAATTCCAGTTTTCAAAGACGTACAGTTGCGTCTGACGGGAAGTTTTTATGATATAAATACGATACAGGACATGCGATAGAGTTGTTGCGAATCGCCACGTCGGTCTCCACCTATCCCTTCTTCAACTTCCGATATCTCAAGCTGATGGACGAGCTCGCGAAACGCTTCGAGTTCTACTGCTTTGCTGGGTCAAGCCTCCCCTCAAAGGTCGGTCAGGCCGCAACCCGTGCTAAAGTGATTCGCGTCTTGCCGTTCAGGGTCCCAAGGCGAATAATGTACAAGATAAGACCGTTAGTTTCAGGCATGTGGATCAACGCAGTGCAGCCCGACGTTGTATGGCTGTTTGACACCGCGGGGCCTATGCTGCCGCTGATGTTCGAGAAGCCGGTGGTCTTGGATGCTGAAGACCCATACATTTTGCTACCGGGAAATAAATCTCGTCTTAAAACTCTAAATGAGTTCAGACTCTTGAGAGAAAAGAGTGTAGAGGCAATAGTCGTCACAACCGAGATAATTCGCCGAAAATTTATCAAACTCGGCATAGAACCCAAAAAAATACACGTAATTCCATACGGAGTCGACGTTAGGTTGTTCCAACCGAGTCCTCTCCCCAAAGAACCTCTTGTCCTGTATTATGGTACCTTTCAGGAGCACCGAGCGAGGCTGCTCGCCGAAGTCGTGGAACACACGTGCCGCATGGATGCGGAAGTGAAATTTCTCCTAGTAGGAGATGTTCCAGCTTGGTTTAAGCATAGAATTGAGAGGATGGGTTGCAGGGATAGAGCGCAAATGCCGGGGTTCATTCCACACGACGAACTTCCGAAATGGTTGGAAAAAGCTAGGATTTGTTTGCTTCCTCAGGACAGGTCTCTTGGAGGAAGACTATCCTTTAAGCTGCTGGAGTACATGGCCGCTGGACGACCCGTCGTTGCCACGGATGTTGAAGAATCTTTTCCTGTTAGGGAATCAGGAGCAGGGGTTGTAGTGCCCGTCGACGCAAAAGCGATGGCCGAGGCCATCGTCGAGCTGTTAAGAGACAGTAAGGCAGCGGAGGAAATGGCGAGAAAGGGCATTCATTACAGCAGGAAATACGACTGGGAACTGATGGTTCGAAAATATGTCGCTCTATTCGAGGGTTTGTCATGAACGATTTTCGCATAGATATGTCATTCAGAGCAAAGATGATAGTTTTTGTCGCAAATTTTCGTAATGCTTCTGAGCCCGGGCTAGAGCATGTTCTCGATTTTCGACCCCCTAGCCGACCGAGGTCTTCATCTAGCAGATTCGTGAGTTTGACGTAGAGGTCCGCTTCGTCATAGAAG
>JANWZT010000261.1 GCA_025054515.1 Candidatus Caldarchaeum sp. | reverse complement strand
ACGGGAAAGCCACATACTGACGGGAAGCATTACGTAGGTGACGGCGGCCCCGGCGACCACCGGAAGAAAAAACAGCAAAAAGTCGTTCATGGCTGCTTGACTATCATTTCAAGGTATTAGTTTTTCCTCTTCCAGACTGTTAAATAATTCCACGACGCCGGTTCTAAAAGGGTGTTGAATCGGGTTGGCGAAAATTTGGCTGGAAATTCTAACTCCCAAACAGTTCTGGTATTTTAGAAAAGTCGGTCAACTACTGAAGAAGCGGGGACATAAAATCGTGTACACTTTGAGGAGATACGAACAACTGGACCCATTCACGGGGGAGCTGCAAGGCGATGAGTTTTATGTCGTCGGAGAGTTTGGAGGGGCGGACATCAGGGAGAAGCTTAAGAAAAGTGTTGAAAGAACAGCTTTGTTGCTGCAGATTTTGGACGAGTTCGACTGCGCGGTTTCGAGCGGGTCACCCGAAGCAGCGAGAATCGCCTATGGCCTTTCAGTCCCCCACGTGCTTGCATCCGATACACCCGAGTCGCCGGTAAACAGGCTCGCGGCACCCGTTTCAGCCAAAGTCGCCACGCCATGGATAATAGGAAAAAGGCCGTGGACTAGATACGGCGTAAGAGACAGCGACGTCGTCCTCTACCGGGGGCTCGACCCCGTGGCGTGGGTAAAGGACTACACACCCGACAAAAGCTTCCTGAAAAAGCTCGGCCTCGAAGAAAAAAGCTACGTGTTAGTTAGATCTCCAGAATACAAGGCATCCTACCTCCGCGGAACACCTTGGAGTCTTGAAGATTACGCCAAATTCGTCGAGACGTTGACCGAAAAAACAGGCCACCGGACGGTAGTGCTTCCCAGATACGTCGACGAAGCACAGGCCCTTAAAACAAAACTAAAGGACCGAGCCTTGGTGGTTGAAAACCCCGTCACAAATCATCATCTTCTCTACTTCTCAACACTTTTGATAGGAGGCGGAGGCACCATGACTCAAGAAGCCGCACTCTTCGGAATACCAGCTGTCTCAATCTACCCGGGTAAACCCCCGCTTGT
This sequence comes from Candidatus Caldarchaeum sp., assembly GCA_025054515.1. Taxonomy (GTDB): domain Archaea; phylum Thermoproteota; class Nitrososphaeria_A; order Caldarchaeales; family Caldarchaeaceae; genus Caldarchaeum. The sequence goes on along the minus strand of JANWZT010000261.1, from coordinate 315 downwards.
CATTCGCTACCTCATTAACCAAAAACTCGTGAAGATGTTGAAAGAACCGGAACAGGTACTCGATAAAATCAACAAAATAATAGAAGACGCGTCTAAAAATCAGGAAAGATACAGGGAGAGAGCGGCGAAAATGGTTGAGAAGATGGAAGACCCCGCCGAAAAAGTAGTTGCCGCAGTGGAAGCGGTTACGACGGGATGAACGATTCGAAAGCTTTCGAAGCAGAGTCCAAAATTCTTCTGCATTCTCTGCTGTAGTCTTTGTAAATCCTGCGGTAAACCGTCCGCGAGATACGGTTTGACTGATAGTCTTCGGTA
>JANWZT010000260.1 GCA_025054515.1 Candidatus Caldarchaeum sp. | reverse complement strand
TTTCCAAACGGTGTTTTTCTACTCCGAGCCGAGGACGAGCACCGATGGCTGTGAAGGTCTTGCGCGGGACGCCAAAGCCTCGCAAGTCAAAGAATTGTTAGAAAATTCCATTTTCCAAAACAAAAGTGGTTACATGATTTTTGGCGGCCACGAAACCATAGGCAGGGGCATTGTCAAGATCCGCAAGGTGGATTGAAGTGGCTGAAAAGACGCAGTTTTCGGCCGAAACAGTCAAGCGAGCCCTCGACTCCCTTACAGAGGTAGAAAACTTCAACCAAAAAAATAACAAAATCGGGAAGGCCTACCGAACCAGAGCCCGAAGTATTCCGTCGTCGGTGTACGAAAATGGTTTGTTAAGCACCCTAAGCTTTCTATACGCCAAGGCAACCAAAGAAATCTACGAGAAAATCCTGCAGGGCGATCCATCCAAATTAGCTGACGACAGTCACGAAAAGGTGGCTTATGCCCTCTACCTCAAACATTTGCTGAAACATCTCTGCAACAGTGACGACCGGAAAAAATACGTCGAAAATCCACGCGAATTTATGAAGTTTTTGGCCGAAAATCCTCATGAGCTTATGGTCGTGCAATCCTTACTCAAACCGTTTTTGATTGAGTTGAAACACTTGGCGGAAGCTGTGCTGGAGGCAGAATAAGAATGAATTTGGACGTAAACCAAATAAAAACCGAAGCAAAACAAATCACCGACAGAAACCTTCTCGCAGTAATTCATTTAACTAACATAACGCCCACCCGCATAGGAGGATACAACGCCAAACCATATTCTCATGAGCTAGAGCTAGCCGAAGGCTTCCGAACATCCGAAGTCAAGGGAATTTGGCGGTGGTGGCTCCGAACAACTCTGGCCGGCGCCCTCTGGGATTTACACGGAGAGACCGATGAGAAAATCGTCAAAGAAAAAACAAACCAATTACTTGGCTCCACAGAATCAGCTTCTAAGTTCGCGCTGAAAGTAAGTGTGAGCTCGGCTAATACCCATAAGCCTGATATGAATATCATAAAAAACATACCGAGGCTAAGGATGCTCACCATGAAAAAAGGAGATGCGAAACATGACGAACAGTTAACGATTTACCCATCTGAGTCGCTGAAAATAACAATCTCCCTGTATGAACAGGCCGTCCCTCTAGCTGACACAAGTTCAAGAAGGGTAGCTTTCGGAACCCTTCTTCTCGCTCTTCTACTTCAAGGGATGGGCGCGGTTACCCGGCGAGGTTTCGGACATTTCCAAATCACACTGAAAAACACTAAAAATGATTTGGACAACTATCGCAAAATCACCGAAGAGATCAACCTTGCCAACAACGTCCAACAAATGCAAAAGGCTGTTGACGGTTTTATCGAACAGGTTAG
>JANWZT010000025.1 GCA_025054515.1 Candidatus Caldarchaeum sp. | reverse complement strand
CCTCTGGGGCTCTGACGTAATCAACTTCTACAAACAAGGACTGGGGTTCGGCCTATTCGACAGGGTGAAGTTCGTCTCATGCGTAGCCCATGGAGCGTCTCCTGCCGAAGCGGTGAAGGACTTCCCGGACGGCCACATCGCTGGCGTACATTCGAACTACTTCTTCCTCTACCCAGAATGGTCAGCCTATCCGCGGAACAAAGCATTCGTCGACAGCTATTACAAAAGATGGGGAACATACCCGGACAGCCCTGCAGAGGGGGCATACATCGCAGTATACATGTACAAGGCAGCGGTTGAAAAAGCCTACGCCATGCTGGGTGAATGGCCCGAAGTCGACGACATCATCAAAGCCCTTGAGGGAACGACCTTCTACGGGCCAGCGGGGCCCATTCACGTTCGAGCAGGCCAGCCCAACAAACACCAGTGCTACAAGGACGGAATAGTCGGAATTTCAAGGATCGACCCGACCTACGGGTTCAGCGTCCTCGCCGATCCTGTAACCATACCGATATCAAAGATAACGGTTCCAGAAGGATGGGAAGGGCCGCGCGATCCAAGGGCCGGAACGATGGCCTATACCTGGATTAGCCAGACGTGGAAAGAAGGCAAGCTTCCGTTCTGAAAGCTTCGAGGATATGCGGGCGGATGCGGCGTGATTGGCCTAGAAGAACTTGTTGTTAGAACCTATAACGTTTTTTTTGGAGCCTCTGTACTTTTTCTGGTCGCCGTTGGGTTAAACATCATTTATGGGGTTATGAAGATCGTAAATCTCGCACACCCTTCGCTTTTCATGTTTGGAAGCTACACGGTCGCGGGCCTCATCATGTCAGCAGTCGTGAATGTTTTCGGCAGCTCAATTGCCCCCCTCCTACTATTGCCGCCCATCTTCGCCGCTATCGTGGTCGTAATTGTTTCCCTAGCACTTTATCCTTTTTTCCAGTTCAGCAGTGGTAAAGGAGATGAAGTACAGCTCCTCATAACCTACGGGCTGCTGCTCATATTCGAGGACATTTTCAGGCTGGTATGGGGGTCTGCTCCTCTAAGGGCTTCGCAGCCTTTCGAGCTAGCGGGAATATTCCGAATCGGACAATACATAGTTCCTCTGTACAACGCCTACGTGATAGCGTTTGCCTTCGGGGTCGCGGTCCTCCTCTGGTACTTCCTTTTCAAGACAAAACTGGGAATGGTGATACGTGCGTCTTCGATGGATTTGGAGATGGCTTCGGCTCTTGGGACAGACGCCAAAATGGTTCTGCTGCTGACCGTCGCCCTCGCAGGTTTTTTGGCCGGGTTGGGTGGGGGGCTTTTCATACCGTCCACGTCAGCCATGCTGGGTATGTCGGTTGAACTCCTTGTCCTAGCTTTCGTGGTCGTGGTCATCGGAGGCTTAGGAAGTTTCTTCGGGTCATTAATCGGTGCGCTGATTGTGAGCTTTCTCCGAACGATAACCTTGATATTCATCCCGGAGCTCGAGCTGGCACTCCTGTATATCGTAGCATTTGCCGTTCTCCTGCTTAAGCCAGAAGGACTCGGAGGTGGAAGAAAATGGTAGAGAGGATCAGTAGGCCTTTGGGCGACGACCTGCGGAGCAACATTGTCCTAACCCTCGCCTTAGCCTTGGCATATCCGTTGGTGTATTATCTGTCGCCGGGCTTGGGGTTGGTGATGGGATACGGAATGACGTGGGTATCTGCTCTGCTGGGATTCAACCTGTTGTTCGGCTATGGAGGACTGCTCAGTTTTGGCCACGCCCTCTTCCTCGGCCTAGGCGCCTACACAGCGGGATTTCTCTACAAATACCTCGGAATAAACAACATCGAACTCCACATCCTCGGAAGCGTATTATCCTCGCTTGGAATAGCCGCGTTAATCGGCCCACTCGTGGTAAGATACACGAAAATATTCTTCGCGATTCTGATGCTCGCCATCGCTCAGGTTTTCTGGAGTCTCTACTACAAGTTTTTCTGGATAACCGGTGGAACGGACGGAATCAAACTCCCAAGGTTCACGATAATGGGAATACCACTCGAAGGCCTCGACTTCGCAACATACCATCACATCTACTTCTACTACGTTACAGCCTTAACCTTACTTCTCACCTATTTCATGTGGCGTCTGGTCAACTCTCCCTTCGGACTGGCGCTCAGGGCAACAAGGGACAACGAAGTAAGATCCCGTTTCATCGGAATAGATGTCTACAAAATGAGGCTCTACGCCTTTGTCATATCTGCGGTGTACGCGGGTATAACTGGAGCACTCGCCGTAAATCACCAGAGACTCGTGACACCCGACATAGCGTATTGGACAACCTCCGGTAAGGTGGTCTTTGCAACTCTCATAGGTGGCTCGAAGCTCTTCATCGGCCCGGTGATAGGTTCGTTCGTCTTCCACCTCGTTGAAAGCTTTGCGATGCGCTTCATCTACTGGCAGCTTATCATGGGCGCGTTGGTAATAATTATCATCATGTTCGTGCCCGGCGGGATAACTCAGATACTCAAAACCCCATTTTTTGGTGCACGTTTGACGCGAAGGGCCGGTGGTTAGTCTTGGAGGTTTTGAAGCTGGTTGAATTGAAGAAATATTTCGGCGGGGTTAGGGCATTAGACGGTGTCTCGCTTACGCTCGAGGAGGGAGAGTCGGTGATGCTTATTGGGCCGAACGGGGCCGGGAAAACCACGTTGGTCAACGCTGTCAGCGGATACCTCCGAGTTGACGGCGGGAAAATCATCTTCATGAACCAAGACCTAACAGACACAAAGCCAACAGAAAGAGTGAGGAAAGGTATAGTCAGAAGCTTTCAGTTGGCGAACAACTTCGACAAGCTAACCGTCTACGAAAACATCCTCGTCGCCGTGATGGCGAAGAAGCAGCAACACCTGAAATTTACCAAAGTTGTAGACAATTACAAAGAAGAATTTGAAGAAGCTGAGCAGGTTTTGAACCTCTTCGATTTGGGTGACAAGGCCCACGAATACATCACGAACATCTCCTACGGTGACCGCAAACTCCTCGACGCGGCCATCGCTTTCACCTTAGGCCCAAAACTGATAATGCTGGATGAGCCGACCAGCGGAGTTGCGACGAGCGAAAAGGACGCTGTGATGAAAAAGATTACCGACGCAATACAGAGGACTAAGGTGGCTTCAATAATAATCGAGCACGATATGGACATAGTTTTCAGGTACGGGAAAAGAGTTGTGGTCCTTCATCAGGGGAAAATCATAGCGGACGGAACAGTCGAGCAGATAAGACGGGATGAAGAGGTGAGACGTTTGCTGCTGGGTGGTATCTATGCTTGACGTACAAAACCTTCACCTCTCGATGGCCAACACGGAAATACTACGGGGGGTTTCGCTCAAAGCAGCCCGTGATGAAATCGTTGCCGTCGTCGGAAGAAACGGCGCCGGCAAATCATCGACGTTCAAGTCAATCATCGGAATATACAAGCCAACAAAGGGGAAGATAATTTTCGACGGGTTGGATTTAACCACGCTTCCACCTCACAAAAGAGTCAAAGCCGGCGTGGGATACGTTCCAGAGGATATGCGCATATTTCCCTATTTGACGGCGAAGGAAAACATCGAACTCGCAGCCTTTCTTTCTAAAAACATCAATAAACTCGACGAAATCATGGAGCTGGTCTACACGGTATTCCCGGAGGTGAAGAGTTTTCTCGATAGATTGGGCTACTACCTCAGCGGCGGCGAGAAGAAGATGCTCGCCATAGCTCGCAGCCTCGCAACTCTACCGAAAACAGTCCTCGTCGACGAAGCACTCGAAGGGTTGGCTCCCATCGTGGTCGACAGGTTCGTGAAGGCCATTGCATCGATTAAAGAGCATGGAATAGGAGTGGTCATCGCTGAATCGAATGTGTTACTTGCAACAAAAGCCGCTGAAAGAATTTACGTAATCGAAAGAGGAGAAATTATCTTCGAGGGAAACGCATCAGACCTGATGAACAACGTGCAGGTAATGAAAATCCTAAGAGGTGCCTAAACGCTCCCCATATTTTTCTTGAAAATCGGGAGCACGCCTAAGTAAAAGACGTCTTTGTGATGTTCGCCTTCAACCAGTACCGTGGCTTTCTTCGCCACGATTCCTCCGGCCAGCGTCACGATTTTTTCCATCGCTTCCATCGTGTTTTTCGTGCTGACTATGTCGTCGACGATGCCGACTTTCTTGCCTTTGATGTGTGGGATGTATCGGCCGTCGATGACGAGTTCAAGGTCTCTGGATGATGTGATGGGCCTGAAATTGACTGTTATAGGGTCTTTCATGAAGGCTTTTCTCTCCTTCCGGCAGACGATGTATCGTGGATGCCCGAGCAGCGAAGCTATTTCGTGAACCAGCGGAATGCCTTTGCTTTCGGAGGTTACCAATATTTCGCAGTCTTTTAGGTAGTCGGCGAGTATTTTTGCGCAGTGGGCGATGAATTCTCGGTCGCCCAAGCTGTCGAAATAGGCTATCCAAGTGTCGGGTGAAACCTGTACAAGCGGAAGCTGTCGGCGGAAGTTTCTCACAACGAGATCGTAAAAAGGCCTTCCATCATATTCAAGCACGGTTGGCTCCAAGCCGCAACACACCGACGGCTTTACAAAATGCATGGGGGATATTTTATTGTTGTGATTTCCTCTGCCAGCCGCAAACCAGTCGTCGAATGGAAACCATCTTCCAGAACATAATTTCCCCGAATTACCTCGGTAAACCCTTCGAAAATAAGCCGATAATGGCTCCCGTCAGCCGGCAGACAACGATTAAAACGAGGAGGGGTCGGTCCGTTGTTTTTCGATGACGGAGCTCGCCTACATCGTCAGCACCGAGGTTGTTGATTCGTGGAAGAACGTGGGGAGAAACTGGGGTAATTCTCTTCACCGTATCATGTCGAGGACGGGTTCTTTTCCGCCGGCTTTGGCCCGTTGGGTGGTCGAGAAGTTTTCGGAACGCGGCGACGTAGTCCTCGACCCTTTTTCGGGAAAGGGAACGGCGCCTCTTGAAGCTTGTTTGACGGGCCGGGTCGGTGTGGGAAATGACCTTGCCCCGGAGGCCTACGTGGTGACGCGTGCGAAAGTGAATCCGGTGTCGTTGAAGGAGGTGCGGTCTTGGCTGGAGCATGCGGCGAAGGTTATGAGGCCTGATGCGGTGTCTGTTTACGACGCGGAGGAAAATGTCCGTGTTTTCTACCATCCTCAAACCCTTAAACAGATTTTAGCCATTCGTGAAGTGTTGTTCGAGTCGGATGACGACGTTTCCAACTTTGTGAAGGCGTGCATGCTCGGGATACTTCACGGCTCTTCCGAAATTAGTTTGAGCGTGCCGTGTAGTCATTCGTTTTCGATGGCGCCCGACTACCTTCGCCGTTACGTGGAGCGGCATGGTTTGAAAAGGCCTGTGAGAAACGTTTTGGCGTCTTTGATGAAGAAAGCGGAAGCAGTTCTCGCAGACGGCCTTCCTCCCGTCCGTGGCGCGGCCTTCAACACCGACGCTTTGCGTCTGCCTTTCGCCGACGAGTCGGTCGACTTGGTCGTAACTTCTCCCCCTTATTTCAACCTTCAGACCTATGCGTGGGACAACTGGCTGAGGCTCTGGTTTCTGGGATACGACTACCGTGTAGTGGGGAAGCGGCTTTTCGGCACTCAGTCGGTTCCGCGTTACGTTTCGTTTATGGAGAAGGCTTTGCGGGAGATGTTTCGTGTTCTTCGTTTTGGCGGGTTCTGTGTTTTGGTTGTGGGGGATGTGAAGCTGGGTAGGAAACGGGTTGACATGGCTGAGCTTTTGTTGGAGCCGGCGGAAGATGCTGGTTTTGTTCCCGAAGCCGTTATCAGCGACGGTATCCGGCGTGAACATAAATATCTGATGTATCTGCGGCCTTGGCAGGGTGTCGACAGGGAGAAGCTTCTGGTTTTGGCCAAGGGGGCTCCTCGGAAGCGTGTTAGGGGGTTGGTGAGGGTTTCTTGATTTTGGAGGTTCACGGCGATGTTTGCCGGCTTGGCTATCTGAAGGTGGTTGCCTGTCTTCTCGAAGATGGTGTTCCGAGGTCGCCCGACTACCTTGCTTCTTTGCTGCTTGAGACTTGCAGGTCTGCGGAAAACGATGTGGGCGGGCTTCTGGGGCTGCTGCGTACCGAGGTGAATGCGGTCAACTACGTTAAACTCGCCTCTCAGCTGGGGTTTTACGACAGGGCGACGGGCCGTCTCGGCGGGTTCGGGGCCGCCTACGTCTGCTTGTCGGCGTCTTCGCCGATTAAAATGCATGTGACGGGTGAACAACCAGCTAAGCTGTCGGAGATGCTGGGTCTCAACGATGTTGAAAGGTTGCTTTTTCTGCATGCTTTGTTGAGCGCTGATTTTCCCATGATTTCGAACGTTCTGAGGTGGGTGTATCGAAAAAGGGAGTTTTCGCGGCATGAAGCGATGGAGGTGGTCATGGAAGAGATTTATCCAGAAGCTCTTCGGCGGGTTTTGAAGAAGTCGGATGGGAGGAAGCGGGAGCTGATTGTCAAGGAGTTGGAGAATTCGCTGCGTTTTCGGGAGGAGCGGCTGAAATATGGTTCGAAGGTCGAATGGATTCGGAGCCGTCTTTATGCGAAATATCGGCATTCGGTTCCGCCGAGGCTTGAATGGCTTTCGGATGTTGGGCTGGTTTGGAACCGTGGCCGCGGCCGGTATGGTGTTTCGGAATGGTTTTTGCAGAATTTTCGGGATCTGGATGTCGTTTTGCAGCGGTCGGTTGAGAGGCTTGACCAGACGTTTTTTGGCGATTTTGTGCAATCGGTTGTTCCTCTTAGGTTGGCTGGACGGCGGGTTGAAGTTCAGTTTTTGACGGAATGCTACCGTGTTTTGGAGCGGGTTTTGGAGAAGGTCCGGCTTGACGTGCTCTGTTTGGCGACTTCTTACCGGATGGTGGAAGCTGGGTACAGGTCTTCTCCGGCTTCTGTTTCGCGGATTTTCAGCCATCTTTCGCAGCGATATCCGGACAAGGTGTTTGCATACGATTCGGATGACGGCTCGCCCGAAGTTACGGGCGTCGACATCAGTTTGCTGAATAATTTGACGCTGGTTTAGGGGTCAGACTGCCCATCGGCTATCACGGCTCAAGATGGACGTTCGTCATCATCCCTGTTGTGTGTTGGTGGTTGTTTGGTTTTAAGTTTGTTTCCGCGGCCTTTTCGATGTTTGGTGTTTGTTGGTGTTGGTCTGTTTTCTACGTTGTTCTGGTTGTTCTATTTTTTAGAATCTCTGGTTTTGGGGGGTTTGGCGGGTTTTTGCCGGGATTTTTCTTGGGTTTTTAAATTTTTGGTGTTACGCTGGAATTCCTGTGGTGTTGTTTTGGATGTTGTTTACAGATGGTTGGAATTGTTCTAGACAGGGATGGGTTATATAATGGCTGGTTGACGACTGGGGCGATGATTGGAAAAAGTCATGTAGTTTTGCTAGCTTTGCTGCTGGCTTTGCCGACGGCTTTCCTTGGAGCAGCTGTTTTGACGACTCAGGCTCAGGCAACCTACAGCGCATGGCTCAAAATAGTAACTGATTCTTGGGATGGAGCTGCTTACACCGGGTTTACGACGCCTGTCAGGCCTGTTGGAATCGACTTTCCGGGCAGGTACAACGCTACTAACGTCTGTGTGTTGCTTGTGCATTTCAAGGCAAACCTGACGCAGTGGGACCCGCCGATTAACGCCGGAAGCCCGAACGGAACAGGCTTCATACAGGTTTCGTGGCCGGCTGCTTGGGACAACGTGACGATTATCGTGAAGGCGAAGAGCTATCAGGGTGAATGTATAGGCGGTACGGACCCGTTCCAAGGCATCATAGTGTATTGGTTGACGGTTAACGGAACTAGGTCTTTCCTGCAGAGGTTCTTCGGCACGACCGCGATAGGAAACTACACGATAGGCGACGACGGGATACAGTTCACTCATCCCGGTCCGGACTTCGTTTACACGATTGACGCTCCGTTCAACGCCGGGCCTGTTGACCACATGGACATGTATCCTGAATGGTTTGCGAGAGCGCACGCAAGTCCGAGAAACGCTTCAGTGGCTTACACTGCTTACATCTTCAAGCTGTTCCACGAGCACACTTGGTACGCTACGTACGACAACTTGACTTATGCGACGATATTCATCTACGACACAGACCACACGCCGCCTGGTTCTTCTTCGTCGCTCATTCAGGCCGCCATAACGGGGGACGACGGCCAGAGCAGGTATACCCGTGAAATCTTCCCGAGAAGCGCTGGGCTGGGCGAGTACGACAGCAGGCCTGGAAGGTTTGCGAACAACAGGCTTGTTCCGATACCGTTGCAGACCATAAAGCTCGGCGACCGTTTGCCGTTCAGAGGCGGTATAGCCACCCCCGCAATTCTTAGCGGTGGTACCGGCTTTGCGATAGAGGCTCCGCATCTCAACGCTACGAAGAGGGTCTGGTGGGAGACTGTTGTGACTAACCAGACCTTCTACGTGGGCAACGAATACAACGGCACCGGAAACTACGCACTCGACCCCGGAACAGATAAGACTAGGCCGCTTTTCGGAGCGTTTCCAGCCAGCTTAACCTTAAGCCCGACGCATACGCAGGGAGGAATTACAGGTGTTCCAGCCGGTCCTCTCAGCTTGGCGCACAACAACACGGTGCCCGTGGCATCTTTCACAACCCGTCTACCGCTGAATATCCAGTGGGATTTCACTACAAACCAGACTCGTGTAGCTAACCTTAACAACAACACGGTGTTTTACGCAAGGTTCTGTGTTCAGGACGCCGACCTCAAAATCCAGCATCCAGAAGTCGGGGACAAACTCGTCGGAGCCGAAGTCACCATCAACTTCGACACAAGAACCGACACACCCTACTACCTCAGCCACAACATCCTCACCACCGACAGCAGCGGCTGCACCGACACACCCCATAAATGGCCCGGATACCTCAGCCAGTTCAGCAAATTCGCCCGGTTCCCGAACGGAACCAACTGGGGGCTACGGGGAAGCCTCAACGTCAGCAAACATTTCGACCCACGGGACGACAGCAGCCCCGCATGGAGGCCCGGAGGATACTTTGAACGGGCTTGGGGAGGAGACTGGCGTGGCCCGTGGATAAACGCCGGCAGAAACTGGAGCGCCCTCGTCCCCGAAATCACCTACATGAAGACACGGGCTCTGACCGATGACAAGGACTGGGACGGCTTCGAAGTCTTGGTCAAATGGAAGGGAGGCAGCAGGAACAGCTACGGCGGAATGCCGGTTCTCGTCGACAGCGTGAGGGTTAAGAACCCCTACGCCATCGCAGCCCTCTACGACTACGAAAACGAAGGCATCTTCGGCGGATGGGTGTTCCCGTACACAGTTCTCGCCAACAACAAGCTCTGGCTCCAGATACACACAGCGGAATCCATCAACATAGCCGGCGACCCGATAGATGACCCGAACCCCACATGGCTCGAAATCATGGGGCCGTTCGTGCTTCAGATGGGCAACTACGACCCGGCAACCGGAACATTCGACACAACCATAACAGCTCTTGGACCGCTGGTGGTCAACAACGCCACAGACCCCGACTCCCAAGTTGACTGGAGCCTCGTAGCAGGCGACACCATCACCATCGCAGGCGGACTCGTATCCCTCAAAAAACACGACATATTCCCCTCTGATTCGCTATTCGTCACTTTTGACGGAACTCAGGGACAGGCCGACGTCGGCGTAGACGGAAGAGACGACTACACAACTGTAGGTTCAGCAACTTTCTGGGGCGGGCCGATGGAAGTCGAGCTTTGGCCCGGTCCACCCGGCCAAGGCATACGCGTCCTCGTCAGCGGACACGACATCGATTTCGTGCTTGAACCAGCCGGTATCGTCAACGACTTCACCGGAGGAATTCTCGTCAAAGGCCCGCCATTCCCCGGAATATTCTTCCAGCTGGTAGAGCTTGAGCAATTGGTCATCACAGGCGCACCAACGGGGGAGGGCAACTTGGAGGTCGGCGGCTATGACCCAATCACAAGCTCTGGCTTACTTTTAAACGGAGGCATCCTCGGCGTAGGACCAATAGTCAAAGCCATGCTAACAGACGCTGACTTCGGTAACTTACATTCGATGGTTCTTGACAGCGTGTTGGATGAAATGACTCTCAGCGGCACGGCCATAGACACAACGATCACCTACTTTGACGACACTACAACCACTGCATACGTAATCACGGTCGACGGAGAAATCGACTTCAGCATCTCCCTCCAAGACGGTGACAACCCTGTCACGCTGGATATCACGAGTTTTGTGGTGCCGTTGCCTGACATCGGTGTTGACAACCAGCACCTCGACAACAAACTATTCGGAGGATACGACGACTTCGCCCTCACCGGCACAGGCATCGTCTACATCACCGCATGGGTCCACGACGTCGCATGGAAAATCGTCGACAACATGGGCAACGTCCTACCCGCAGCCAACACAGCCGTAACCCTCACGAGAAGCAACGGCGGACCCATAACAAGAGGCTCGGGAGCCAACCCAGACCAGTTCCAAAGCAACCTCGCATGGAGCTACGGCCAGCTCGCAGGAGGCGAAACAGGATACGCCATCTTCTACCAGCTACCCGGAGACCAAGCCTACGGCATAACAGTCACCTTCGAAGGCCAGACAGTCTACGACGAAAGATTCCAGATAGAGAAACTCACCGAAACAGTCATCCAGAAAATCGTCGCCAACGTCTACAAACTCAAACTCGTCTTCATCGACTGCGAAGGCCAGCTCCTCGACAGCACAGCATTCGTCAGAATAACATCAACATCCGGATTCACCTACAGCGACCACATCAGCAACAACGGCGCCCTCGACCTGATAGTGGCAGGAGGCGAAATGACCATCCACGGCATATGGTGGAAGGGAGTCTGGGTGCCCTTCGACCAAGCCAGAATAGGCACCCGAGACCTACCGCTCACACGCGACGGCAAACTCGTCATAACACTTGACAGAAACGTCGACGCACCCATCACACTCCGCGCACTCATCAACAACATCATCATCACCCCATGGGACTACAACATGGACATCAAAATCCCAAGACTCAACATCACCCTCGCATGGGTCGGCGAACACCCACTCACCGGCCGCAGAATGTACTTCCTCCAAACACTCGACCCAACAGGCGACACATGGGACGGCAACCTACCGGGACCTGACGCATCTGACGACGGCAACACACGCAACGACTTCAACACAAGCCTCGACTTCAGCCAGTTCTTCAAATACAGAGTCGAATACAGACAGGGACAGACATCCGACAGCGACGGCATCAGAACCTACGGCCTCGTCCAATACATCTTCTACAAGATGCCGCCCACCTACTACAACATCACCGTAACAACAGTACCCCATCTCGTCGAACCCAACGGACAAGGAGGAAACGACTGGAGCACACCCAGCACAAGCAAATGGCCTGGAAGACTCGACGTCGAAGTAGACTACGAAATCAAGATAGACTGGACAAGCCACGCATCAGCCCCGTCTATCAGGAAGAAACCCGCAGACCAAGTAAACGACAGAGTCGTCCTCCGCGTCTTCGGCACAATCGGCGGCAGACCCGTGGCAGACCCCAACCTCAACCCAGGAGGCGTAGGCAACCAGACATGGAGAGTCTGCGGCCCAATAACAATCAACCTCGCCACATGGGCCCACAACTACTACAAACGCGTCGTCGACGGCGACTTCGACTACCTCCGTGAAGCAAGGAGAATAGGCAATGCCACCTTCTACATACGCAACGACAACGGCTACAACATGGAGCACTACGACCCAGTGGACAAAGTCTGGGTCGAGCAGCACACAAGCATGTGGACCCAAGACCTCTTCAACCCCAGCAGGATCAAGTCCACCAGCGAATGGTGCAGCACCATATGGTGGAACGGAAGCTACGTAGCCGAGAACCTCAGGTTCATCAACTACTTCTACCCGCTCGAGTTCACGAGAGGCGAAGAGCCGTGGGCACGGTTCTACAACAGAGTAGGCCTGACAGGCACAGGCATTCTCACAACTGAAGAAGGGCCGATGGACCACAACAACGACGGAGAAGTAGACCCGAATGGATTACTGGTCGACAGATTCTTCAACCTGACGACTTCATGGG
>JANWZT010000259.1 GCA_025054515.1 Candidatus Caldarchaeum sp. | reverse complement strand
ACATCTTTCAAACACCACAGAAACTTCACCGTGGATAAAGTCGAAGGTTGAAAACAAAGAATTGGGGGTGAAAAGTGGGAAAGGTTTCTACACTTGGACCGACGAAATCAGAAAGGAAACTTTAGCCCGACTCAACGCGACCATGCTCCAGAGGTTAAAAACCAGCGTGTAATACGTGGTTTTAGGTATAAAAATCCTTTCCTTTTTTCACGCTGCTAAACCACTCCGCGTCATGTGCGAAGAACAACACACCTTTAGTAGTTTTTTGCAATTCCATGATTTTAATCATCGATTCATACGACTTTACGGAGTCCCAATGGATGCCGCCGACGATTTTCTTCTCTAAGTTTAGTCGTGTGTTTATCACGTCGCTCTCGATTATAATTTTGCCGAACTCTTTACTGTCTATTACTGGAACCTGAAGGCCCGCTGAATGTCCGGGGGCCGTGACCAGACTTATTCCTTCAAAGAAATTTTGTTTATCACCGTTTATCAACTCATATTGAAGCCCAGGCACATCGAAGGTTTCTCTGCTATATCCGATGGCTTCGAATGGGTCTGGGACGTAGGCGTGTCTCATCTCCTCTTTTTGAACGTAGAATATGGCGTTTTTGAAAATGTGATTGTTACCGCAGTGGTCGAAATGTAAATGGCTTAGAATAACGTATTTGATATCTTCAGGCCTTTTCCCAATCATTTTTAACTGATTTTCGAGTTGTTGTTCCGCTGTTTGAATAGGATTTTCCCATGCGTAGTATTTCATGGCGTTTTTGAGGTTGTAGCCGCTATCGATTAAGATATCTCCCTCACTATGTTCAACGTAGGTACACCAAACAGGAAATCTATACAGTTTACCTATGTTTAACTTCCAAGTAAAATATGACAAGTCGAATTCGAGGGATCCGCAATCGAGTATGTGTATTCTTTTTATCATGTAGGATTTTATCGGGAAGCTTATATAAAGTTTGCTTCGAGTAATACGATTTCCTTTCGAGTCTCCGTAGTTACTAAACCTCCTTGAGCCAAAGCGAATTTATAGATAATTCTTGGGACATGGAGAAAGATTATTAAATCCAACAACTGCACCGAATTTGAATTGTCTACTCGCCAGATTCCGTCGGTTATGATGAAGGGTATAACGAAAACATTTCCGGGCGTGATCGCAAATAAAGAAATTGACTTTGAGGCATACAGCGGCCAGGTGCATGGTTTGTTGGGAGAAAATGGAGCGGGGAAATCAACTTTGATGAAGATATTGGCCGGTTACTATAAACCTGACAAAGGCGAAATTAGAATTAACGGTAAACTCGTGAAAATCAGGTCTCCTGCCGACGCCATCAAACTTGGTATAGGGATGGTTTATCAGCATTTTTCGCTGG
>JANWZT010000258.1 GCA_025054515.1 Candidatus Caldarchaeum sp. | reverse complement strand
GTGGAGGAAATCCACGTATCTGAAGTATGTTCGGGCGACGAATACTTTAGACCCGGCACCGTCGCATCCGGTGAAAAACTTCTTCAGCTCATCGAGCACGCGTTGAAAAAAACCCATCAGGCCTTCGGAAACCAACTAAACCTCGTCAACGAACCCGAAAAACTCATCGAGGTAAACAAAATATGAATGAAGAAAAACTTCCGGTCTACCGAACTTTCCTCATACCGTTCGAAGGCGTTTCCGTCAGACACGTCACGCAGGACGACGTCAACGACTGGAAACAGCTCCTGCAGAAATTGAATACCTTCTTGAGAATAGGAGTCGAAGAAACATCGTCCGACACATACGAAAAGTTCGAGCTCGTAGGCGACCTAGTCACGGCCTTCTTCAAAGCACCTTTGACGGCCGACCCCATGCAAGGCCTCGCACCGTCACCGTTCAAACTCTATCTATTGGTAAGGCTAAGCTCAGAAGACCTAGAGATACGCAGACACCTGCTCGACAACCCAACCCACATACACCAACTCATCTCGTTCATCGAAAAAACGCAACACGCCATCAAACCCCTAGATAGAATTTTCAGTCAGCTCGACGACACGGAACTACGCGACCTTGTCTTCAGGTCATGGCTCGTACATCCCGCCGACACGAGGCCTGTCTTCAACATGTCGAGCCTCGTAACCCATCTTCTAAGCGTCTCGTCACTCGCATGGGCTTTCGGTTGTCAAAGAGGAGAACGTCGTGAAGAGCTCGCGTTGATACGTCTCGCCGCCATGGCTCATGACATCGCAAAACCGTTGAACCCACGGCAACACGTAGAAAGCTCTAAAAAATTGGCTGGAACCATTTACCGCGACGTACTAAGCCAAGAATCTATTGAACGAATAAAAAAGCACATCGAAGAACATCACCGAAAGGACAGCCCGATTCACAGAGCAGACGTGCTTTCATCTTCAATCGACCGAATGAAACAAATGGCGACAACACTGCTCAGCGAAGAACTTAACAAACCCGAATACAGGGAGATAGCTAAACAGCTCATGGGGACGGAAACCGACCCCTTCGAACTGGCTTACAGCGGCGGGGAAAACTCATGGGCATTCTGGGAAAAGCTCCAAGAAAAACATCCCGAAAAAATAAAACTTCTCTCGGAAAAACTCGTGGAATCCGCCGAGGCCCTATCTGTAAATTGGCCTTCGACCACGACCGACGACATCCAATATTACTTGGTCGACGTCGGAGGCATCCAGGATTTCGTTTACAGGAGCCGCAAGCTTGCCATGTTATCGGGACGGAGCCTCCTCATTAATCTACTAGTCACGTTCATCATCCCAGCCTATCTTCAGCTATCGCTCGCCGAACAAACCAAACATTGGATCCC
>JANWZT010000257.1 GCA_025054515.1 Candidatus Caldarchaeum sp. | reverse complement strand
ACTTTACGACATGACCGACGAAAAAATAAGGGAAAAGCTCAAAGAACTTCTGGTCGACGAACAGGAGATTTCGGCAACCTTGATCGACAGGGTCAAAAGGTTTGTCAGGTTGACAAAGGATGGGAAGGTTATTTTTATGACGGCAAAGGATAAGCTACCGCTTCGTTCCCAAATCATGCTTTACCTCGCGGGGAAAAGGTTTGCTAAAGAACTGGGGCTGATCGAAACCGACGTATCCTCAATCGAAGAAATCTCAGCTTCGCTCAGTGCTGATTACTTCGTGGTGGCTGCGCGTTTGAAAGAGCTGAAAGACCAGCAGATGGTTTTGGCGGTTGAAAGAGGCGGTTATACCGTTCAGCTCGCAAAACTAAACGAAAGTCTCGATGCTGTGGAAAAAAGTTTCGTGAACAAGTCGTGATATCTGTTGGATCAAGAACAGACTTTCGACAAAATCAAGGTTAATGAAAAAGAACTGATTTTACGGAACGCCGATAGGATTTGTAAATTGTTGGCAATCAACGAAGACGGTGACGTGTTGGTGAAGTTGGTCGTTCCGCGGGGAATACCGCGGACGCTTCTGATTTTGCTGGGAAAGGTTGTGGCGAAAAGGCTTGGTTTTTCGTCAGACAGCGGGTTGACCCTTGGCGACCTTTCAGTTCTAACTGGTTTGAAGGGGGATGAGCTGAACAAGGTGATTGACGCCAGCCCCTACCTTGTTTATTCAGGTCACGGTCGATACAGGTTAAACACGCTGTTCCTGTCAGCTTTGTTGGAGGAACTGGAGAAGCTATATACCTCTGAGGAACAAGAGAGTATGTAGCAAAGCTTGACCTTCGACCCAAACATAATACGTAAAGATTTTCCCGTTTTCGACATTCAGAAGAATCTCATATACTTTGACAGCACCGCGACAAGCCAGAAGCCCATTCAGGTAATAGAGGCCGTCGCTGATTTTTACCGGCGGTACAACGCAAACGTTCACCGCGGCGTCTACAGTGTTAGCGTCGAGGCAACGGAAGCGTATGAGAAAAGCCGTCGGAAGGTTGCGGAATTAATCAACGCGGGAAGCCCTCGTGAAATCGTTTTCGTCAGGAACACGACGGAGGCTCTGAACCTCGTAGCATACAGCCTCGGCCTAAACCGGATGAAAAAAGGCGGAAAGATTGTTCTGACGATGATGGAACACCATAGCAACATCGTTCCTTGGCAGCTTGTCTCAAAAATGATGAACCATAGGATAGAGTACATTCCCTTTGACCAGGACGGGTACCTCGACCTTTCGAACGCTGACAAAATGTTGAAGGATGCCGCGGTCTTCAGCTTTGTCCACGCCTCGAACGTTCTCGGGACTGTCAACGACGCAAAATACCTCTGCAAGCTTGCTCACGAG
>JANWZT010000256.1 GCA_025054515.1 Candidatus Caldarchaeum sp. | reverse complement strand
CCGCTCGATTGCGCCAGAGCACAGAATAAAAATTAGAATTACTGGTGAAAGACCGAGCCTCGAAGACATAAAACTGGCTCGCAAAGGAAGGATCGATGCACTTATCCGCGAAGTGGCGAAGAATGAGAACGCGACCCTAATCACCTCCGACTATGTTCAAGCGCTGGTCGCGGAAACGGAAGGCGTCAAAGTCAGGTACTTTCCCCCCACCGAGCTTCCCGCGAAAATGTCTTTCGAACAGTATTTCACAGAAGATACCTTGAGTCTTCATTTCAAGGAAGGGGCGCCGTTGATGGCCAAACGCGGCAAGCCCGGCCAATTCCGCCTAGTGAAAATTAGTGATAGCTCGTTGAAGGCGGATGAGCTTAACAGTCTGATAAAAGAGGTCACAGAGTACGCTAGACTCAGGCCCGAGGGGAACATCGAGATTGTGCGGGCTGGAGCGTTTGTGGCCCAGATTGGAGACTACAGGATTGCTGTTGCGAGGCCGCCTTTCAGCGACGGTTTGGAGGTGACTATCGTGAGGCCGATAGTCAAGCTCCGAATTGAAGACTACGATTTGCCGCCGGCGCTTCTCGAACGCTTTGAAAAGAAGGCCGAAGGAATAATCATAGCAGGTCCTCCCGGAAGCGGAAAATCAACCTTCGCTGCCAGCCTCGCAGAGTTCTATAGCCGCAAAGGAAAAATCGTCAAGACACTCGAGTCGCCGAGAGACCTCCAAGTCGGGCCTGAAATCACCCAGTACGGCCCCCTCGAAGGCGATTTCGAGAAAACCGCTGAAATACTTCTGCTGGTCAGGCCGTACTATACGGTCTTCGACGAAATAAGCAAAGACAGAGATTTTCGCATATTCAGCTACATGCGTCTGGGGGGGGTGGGGATGGTTGGGGTGGTCCATTCAAGCGACGCCGTCGGAGCAATCCAAAGATTCATCGGAAGAGTCGAGCTTGGGATGATCCCGCATATCATCGATACCGTTGTCTTTCTCGAGGCTGGCCGCATATCGAAGGTCTACACGTTATCGATGACAGTGAGAGTTCCGACAGGCATGACGGAGGCCGACCTGTCGCGGCCGCTGGTCGAAGTACGGGACTTTCTCACCGGGGAGCTCGAGTACGAAATTTACACCTTCGGCGAGGAGAACGTTATCATACCGGTTCGGAAAATCTCCGAACAACTATCCATGGAAACGACGGCTATCAGGGAAAAGATTGAAAACAGCTTACGTGAATTCGACCCGGAGGTCGAGGTCGAAGCGGTTTCACGAAACAAGTTCTTGGTTAGGGTGGAAAGGGATGCGATTCCGAAGGTTATCGGTCGGAGGGGGGACAACATCACCAGGTTGGAAAGAGAGTTGAACGTTTCGATCGATGTTGAGCCGCGAACATCTTCCGTTG
>JANWZT010000255.1 GCA_025054515.1 Candidatus Caldarchaeum sp. | reverse complement strand
CTATCAGCTTGACGACAGCATCGCCGACCATCTTCTGACTGATGAAATGCTCTGCAACAGCTGCTGCGGAAAGCTGCCGAGGCCCGTACCGGCTGCCTTCTATGTCAAACATTACTCTTTCATAATTTACTGCGCCTATCAGCTGATAGGCCAGAAGCTTCATCTAAAACTCTTAGAGATTTTCAAACATTTAATCCTTTTCGGAAGTCGGTCTTTTATCAACAGCAGCTCCATATGAAGGCCGAGAGATAACCGTCGACGTGTACGAGATGTGCAACAGAGGAGGATTCCGACGGATGCAAGAGCCGATGCGGCGGTGTTAAGTTTAAGAGTAATGTAAACGGTGAAGTGGTTGTATGAGGGTTGGCGTGGTCGCCTCCATGGGTACGAGTCCTCCGGTTTTGTCGGAGTTCGTCGAGTATGTGGAGAGGGCTGAGAGAATCGCTAGGCTGGTGGTTCTTTCTACGGCTGAGAAGATGGTGAGGGACAGCACGGCTGTTGCGGTTGCGGCGGTTGCCGACAGGTTTCCGCATATAAGGATGGACGTGGTTGATTTGCCTTTGTCGGACATTACGTCGGAGGAGGAGAACTTTGTTTTCATGGAGTTTGCGGCGAAGGCTGTTGCGGGGCTTAGGAGGTCTGTCGACCGGCTCTACCTCTGTTTGGCGGGTGGGCGGAAGGAAATGGTTGCTTCTATGGTTTTGATGGCTCAGCTGGCCAACGTCGACGCAGCGTATCACGTGGTTTCGTCGGATGTTAAATCGTTGAACGTTGCTTTGGAGCGGATTCGCAAGGAAATCGAAGACTTGGCGGCAAGTTCTTCGCCGCTGGATTACTACCGTTCTCGGCGGGATGTTTTCGAGCCTGTGATGTATCCATCTCCTTCAAGCTACAAGGTCGTCTCAGTGCCGGTCTTGCCCTACCCGCCGACGGTTTTGAGGAAGCTGGTCGGCGTTTTTGCGCAAACCTCTGTTTCGAGGCATGGCGTCGGGCTCGACGGCGAGTTTCTCCTTCGTCTGAGCTATGCGGGCTTCGTAAGGCTGACACGGGATAGAATCGTCGTCACCGACGAAGGGAGAAGGTTCTACAGTTCGGTCCTAAAGCATCTGGCCTAACGATCTTCAACTCCTCCCTATCAACCCCGTCTTGCAGAATCACGAGGTTCTCGGCATCGACTTTATCCGCTTTCAACCACCCTTGCGGGTTCACATGCATGTGGACTGGTCATCTATATCCAACACGTTGGCGAACCTTTTTTCAATTCCCTCTTGCGGGATCACTATGCCTTGATACGAGACCCGGTTAGTAAAAGCTCCTATATCTTTCAATTCCCTCTTGCGGGATCACTACATGACGTTCGGAGAGTTGTTTTGAAGGAGCTCATAAAATCTACTTTCAATTC
>JANWZT010000254.1 GCA_025054515.1 Candidatus Caldarchaeum sp. | reverse complement strand
GAGTGGATGATGAAATCCAATCTTAGGATATTTCTTGGTCAAGCCAATCCATCGGAAAGCGACGGTCACCGCATCTCTGATATCACGCCAGCTTGGCCACCACCATTCAGCCTCTCTCGCTTGGAAAGCTCTCGCGATGGTCAGCGGAATTGCTGGGCCGAGAATGAAAATTGTGACGTAGTAGTGTAGGAATTCGCGGACTGCTTCACCACCGAGTAGGTCGTAGATCCATTTGAACTCAGCTCCCAACAGCGTAGGCAGGCCGGTGATGAACCCGATGGTTACTCCAACAAACATCAGCCAGTGAGTGACCCTTGCAAGCCGAGTCCATCTAAGGACCTTCATTCTTCCTTCACCTTTTTCCGTTCGCGTATGATGTGAACAATTCCAAGCACAGTGGCTCCGACCATGGCCAGCACCGAAAGAGGTTTAACCAAGCTGTCTTTCATCATGCTCCACATGGTGTAGGTGATGCCTTGGTCTTCGCCCCTTATCGGATATCTCACCATCTCGTAGGCCCCCTTTCGTGGGATGTAGAACAGCTTCGGCTTGGTTCCGAGGTCATCCCTTGGCGGAACCGCTAACCCTGATGTGACGAGCCTCGTTACTTCGTCCTTTGGGTTGTCCAAGTCGCCGAACAGCCTTGCCCCAAAGGAGCATGCTTTGACGCATGCAGGAGTCCATAGTCCCGAACCCGTGTTTCGGTGATAGCAGAAAGTGCATTTGTCTGGAATTCCAATCTTCAACGCGTGTTCATGCAAAACTTCACCCGGATAATCCGTCAGCAGCCTCGTCCTCACCCCGTACGGGCAAGCGTCTATGCACAACCCACATCTAATGCACTTCGATTCATCGAGGAGCACTACCTTCTCCGGAGATACGAACGAAGCCCCCGTCGGGCATGCGTACACGCATGGAGGTTGTTCGCAGTGGAGACATTGGATGAATACTCTTTTCTCGTCGCCGGCGTAGGTGAGAACTCGGTAGGGCCTTGTTCTGGCATAGTTTGTCGGCTGGTCGGGCAGCGATAGCGTTCCGTCTGGAAGTCGTCTAGCGATGTTCTCGACCATGCATTCGACGACACAGGCATAGCAGCCGACGCATTTGTTCAAGTCAACGACCATGGCCAGCTTCATGCAACCACCCTCCTCACCTTCACCTTAAAGTCGAAGAAAGCCGAAGAACCGCAAACATCGACTATCTCGAATGGAGCCAGATAGTTTGTGTTGATACCGTGTTTAGGCATGTAGGTAAATTTTACATCTCCTTTTTCATGCGGTCCAGGTGTTAAACCATGGATGCCAGCCATCACTTCTTCGCTAATTTTCTCCGATAGCTTGACTTTGACCCGGAGCGATGACCCTGTCTTCGGATTAAACAGCTCAACCAAATCTCCGTCTTTTATTC
>JANWZT010000253.1 GCA_025054515.1 Candidatus Caldarchaeum sp. | reverse complement strand
CGACCTGTACAAAACTCCTGTGGAAACTTTGAAGGGTTTGGAGGTTGATAAGGCTCTGTACGTCGGGGTGCTTGACGGAAGGAACACTCTTCTGGAAGACGTGTCTGATGTCGTCTCGATGCTTCGTAAAGTGGAGAGGATGACGCGGATGGTGGATATTCATTTCGGGCCAAACTGCGAACTTGAACATCTTCCCAGCGAATACGCTTTGAAGAAGATCGTTCTTTTAGGAGATGTTTTAAAACAGGTTGGTTGACGTGAACAAAGTTTTTCCCGTGATGGAGGTTGGCAGCCTCAACAAGGCGCCCTTTAGGGTGAAAGACCGTTCCAAAGCTGTGGCAGAGGCAAAGCGATGGGGCGAGCTGCTGGGCGTTGAGAACTACAGCGAATTGGTGCATTTGCTTGAAAGAGGATCTGAAGACGATTCGCGTTTGGTTGACTGGTCTTGTCTTTATGGGTTGCGGTTTTTCGAATCGGCTGGTTTAGACCTGGTATACGACGGGGAGCAACGAAGGGTTGAGATGTACGAGCATCCGCTCCAATACATCAACGGTTTTGAGTTCCGAGGAGTTGTCAGGGTTTGGGACAACGAATTCTACAGGAAGGCGGCCGTGGTCCGACGGCCGCATCTATTGCAGCCCTACCATCTCGACGAACTACAGTTCAACAAAAAACACGCCAAAAAGCCTCTCAAAGTTCCCGTTACATCAGCCTACACGCTGGCTGACTGGTCTTTCAACGAATACTATTTGAAACAAGCTCCGGGCCGTGATTTTGCGGAGAAATCTTTTTCGGCGAAGAGGGATTTTGTCCTCGACCTCGTCGACCAAATAATACACCCCGTTCTCAGAAATTTAGACAAAGAGGGAGTTGAATATCTGCAGTTGGATGAGCCGGCGGCCGCGACCAAACCACATGAATCCGAGCTGGTCGTCGAAAGCATAAACAAGGCCGTTAAAGGCCTGAGATCGAAAATTGCCGTTCACATCTGCTACACGGACTACAAGGCTCTCTTCCCCGCTCTCCTCGAGATGAAAGCCGATGTGTTGTCGATTTCATGTTCAAACGCCGACACTCGATTAACTGGTTTGGAGCCGGAGAAAAGGAAAGGGTTTGAAATTTTGAAGGTTTTCAAAGAATATGATTGTCGGTTCAAAATTGCTCCGGGGTTGATCGACGTTCACACCGATTTCGTCGAGCCGCCGGAGCTGGTGAGGGACAGGATTCTCTATGCCGTCAAAATATTGGACGACCCCGAAAAAGTCGTTGCCTGTAACGACTGCGGATTAAGGACAAGGAGCTGGGATATCGCTTATAGGAAACAGGTAAATCTCGTTGCAGGTGCTTCGCTAGCCCGGAAAACCTTTGAATAACCTACTTCTTCTCCTGCTGCTGTTGTTGTCCGGC
>JANWZT010000252.1 GCA_025054515.1 Candidatus Caldarchaeum sp. | reverse complement strand
GGAGGGCTCGGAAAACGTCTTGAGGCGTGTGGTGGAACGAGCCCTGTAGCGTTAGCTCGCCGTAGTGAATTGTGTAGGTGTCTCCGCTCATTCGCGTTCCTTTCGGCGGGCCGCCGAAGAAGAGGACTGTCCCGCCTTTACGGGCTAAGCCCACGGCTGTTTCCCACGTCTCGGGTAAACCGACGGCCTCCACCACTATGTCCGAGCCGAGGCCACGCGTCTCGTGAATCACGCGGGTTTTGACGTCTTCTTCGCCGCTGTTCACCACGACGTCTGCACCCAGCTCCGATGCGTAGCGGAGCCTGTTCCAGTTGAGATCAACGACAATCGTTTTCCGGGCTCCGGAAAGACGGGCGAGAAGGAGATGCATCAATCCGATTGGTCCCGCGCCGACTATCGTGACGGTGTCTCCGACGTCCACGTTGACCAGCCTCTGGCCTCGAACGACGCATGCGAGCGGTTCGAGAAGAGCCGCTGTCTTCGGCTCAAGGCCTTGTGGTAGGTGGTAGAGGTTGAAGGTGACGATGCGTTTTGGTATTTTTACGTATTCTGCGTAGGCTCCGTCGACGCTGAATCCGATTATGGCTTGGTCAAGATTTTGGCAGAGGTTGAAACGCCCGAGCTTGCAGTAGTCGCAGTATCCGCATGGCGCGGAATTAGCTGCGACAACCCTGTCGCCGACAGCCACCCAGTCAACATCCTCACCCACTTCGACAACCTCTCCCGCGAACTCGTGGCCCATGACCAGCGGCGGCTTCGCGAACGGATGACCCCGTTGAAACATCTTCAAATCCGTCCCACACGTCAACGTCACAAACGTCTTTACAACAACTTCACCACGGCCGGCAACGGGCTTATCCACGTCGACAACTCGGACGTCACCCGGCCCATAGAAAACAGCGGCCTTCAACTAAACACCACCTGCTAACCAGAAATCGACAAATATAAACACGGGCCAAGCCCTTTCCACATCCTCCAACAGCCAATCCCAGGCATTTGGAGAGTACGGTACTGGGAGGTGATCCGGCCACACGTTCCCGTGCGGCCACCTTGTTACGACTTCTGCCTCCTCACCAGAGCCGGGCTCGAACCCGCCAACGAGACAGGCCCTCGCCCAGTTCCAGCTCGGATGCAGCGACGGGCAGTGTGTGCAAGGAGCGGGGACGTATTCACCGCCCGGTGGTAACGGGCGGTTACTAGGGATTCCGCGTTCACGAGGGCGAGTTGCAACCCTCGATCCCTACTGAGGTGGGGTTTAGGGATTGGCTTCCCCTTTCGGGGTTGCATCCCACTGTCCCCACCATTGAACGTCGCGTGCGGCCCGGGGGATTCGGGGCATACTGACCTGCCGTAGCCCGCTCCTTCCTCCCCCTTTCGGGGGCAGTCCCCCCAGAGTGCCCGGCGCCTCTCG
>JANWZT010000251.1 GCA_025054515.1 Candidatus Caldarchaeum sp. | reverse complement strand
TGAACCTTGGAAGATCTTACCGCTACGGCGTTGATGTTAGCACGCTTATCTTGGAGAGGTTACCCGCTACCCTAGAGTTGGTTTTTGTCAGCCTCATAATAGGAGTGGTGTTCGGACTGTTGACTGGTGTGGTTTCGGCCATAAGACGCAGAGTCAACCTCATGATGCAAACGGTGACCATAGCAGGTATGGCAATTCCCCATTTCATATGGGCTACGATGTTCGTTGTGATTTTCTCAGCGGTTCTTCGCCTGTTTCCAGCGTCGGGCAGAATTTCCTTCGGTATCGAGTTGAACCGACTCACTGGCTCCTACCTGCTGGATTCACTGCTTTCCGGAAACTTTCAAGCTTTCACGAGCGCATTACATCACATACTACTACCCGCTACTGCCCTTTCTATCGGCATGATAGCCCTCATTCAGCGAACGCTCAGGTCCAGCATGCTCGACGTCCTCAACGAAGACTACATAATTACAGACAGAATGAAAGGTCATTCCGAACGATACATCATATTCGTCCGCGCCCTCAAAAACGCATTGATGCCGGTCATAACCCTAACCGGTGTTCAACTGACATTCCTCCTCGGAGGCAGCACAGTCGTCGAAAAAATATTCGGATGGCCGGGCATAGGAAACCTGCTGTTCACGGCCGTCCAATATAGAGACTACGTCCTCGTGCAGGGAATTTTAATGGTCTACACTCTGATTGCGATAGTCACAAACTTTGTGGTCGACCTTCTCTATACATACATAAACCCACGGGTCGAGTTCAAATGATGGCAAACCAACAAATCAAATACCTCTTAGGCAGCAAGAAGATAACCGCAAGCTTTACAGTCGTGATCCTCTTCGTTGTCATGGGAATATCTGCGTGGATACTGCCTCTTCCCGACCCAAACAGACAATCACTTACCCAAACTAATCTACCGCCCTTCTGGATGGAGGGAGGGTCGTCAAACCATCCACTAGGCACCGACAGTCTGGGCAGGGACCTTCTTAGCAGACTTCTTCACGGTGCGTCTGTGGCTTTGTACGTGGCCGTAGTCTCCACAGCTTTGACGGGATTCATAGGAACTTTCCTTGGTATTACAGCAGGTTACTTGCGGGGTAAAGTGGATGACTTGATTATGAGAGTTGTGGACATATGGATGTCATTTCCGCCCATAATCCTCGCCATAGCGTTAATGAGTGTGTTGGGGACAGGTCTTAACAACGTTGTGATTGCTATCGCTATTGTGGACTGGACACGGTTCACGCGGGTCGTAAGGTCTGAAGTGCTCTCGGTTAGGGAAAAAGATTACGTTCAAGCTGCGAAGGTTCTGGGTTTTTCGCCACATTATATAATGTGGCGTGAAATCTTCCCGAACATTCTTCCCACCATTATTGTTTTGATTACATTGGAGATGGGAATAGCTGTTTCTG
>JANWZT010000250.1 GCA_025054515.1 Candidatus Caldarchaeum sp. | reverse complement strand
CTTTGAAGAAGCTGAAGGACGTCGCCTACTATGTTTCGGAGGTGGCGGGTTTTCCGATTCCGCCGAGTTATCCGTTTTACGGGGTCAACGCTTTCGCGCATAAAGGCGGTGTTCACATCGACGCGATTTTGAAGAATCCGCGGACTTATGAGCACGTTGACCCGTCTCTTTTGGGGATGGAGAGGATGCTTTCGGTTTCGGAGCTGGCGGGAAGAGCTGTTTTGGTCAACACCGCTTCGAAGCTGGGTTTCAACC
The DNA here is from genome assembly GCA_025054515.1 of Candidatus Caldarchaeum sp. GTDB lineage: Archaea > Thermoproteota > Nitrososphaeria_A > Caldarchaeales > Caldarchaeaceae > Caldarchaeum. Next base: position 1,181 of record JANWZT010000250.1, on the reverse strand, counting down.
TTTCGAAGGAGCAGGTGTCGAATTTGTTGGAGAAGATTAAGAGGTTGGAGGCGGTTGGTTATCATTTTGAGCCGGCTGATGCGACGGTTTCTTTGATGGTTTTGGAGGAGGTGGGTTATGATGTTGAGCGGTTGAAGGTGAGGACTTGGTGGGTTGAGGTTGTTGAGGCGGGGCGTGTTTCGGCTCGGGCTGTTGTTTCGATGGATATTGACGGTGAAGCGGTTACGGAGATGGCGGAAGGTGTCGGGCCTGTTCACGCCCTCGACGCCGCGGTGAGGGCCGCTGTTTTGAAGCGGTATCCGAAGCTAAAGTCGACTCAGCTGGTGAACTACAAGGTTTCGGTCATCGATACGAAGGATGCGACGGCGGCGGCGGTGAGGGTTTTCATCGAGTTTGGCGACGACGGAAGCCGGTGGGCGACGACCGCTGTTTCCCGTAACATCGTTGAAGCGAGCCTTAAGGCTATTGTGGACGGCTATTCCTATAAGTTGTTGGTTTTGGACGGCGGGTTTACTTTACGTTCACGAGCATAAACCGGTTCATGATGCTCCAGTATTCGACGGATACGCCGGGCTCTATCTTGGAGCGGATGGTTTCGTCTTTGGGTAGCGGAACTTCGACGATTTGGAGGGTTTGGTTGTCCATGACGGATACGGAGTCGGATGATACGGCGACGACTTGGCCGCTTCGTTTGTCGACGATGGGGACTTCGACTTTGTTGTCGGCTGGGCCGACCATGCTGCGTTTGACTTCGTCGAATATGCCGATGGCGACGAGCCTGACTTTGGCGGAGCCGTGTTTGCCGGGTTTGCTTTTTTCGACTTCAACGATTCTGCAGGGTTCGCCGTCGATGATGATGTTGTGGCCTTCTTTGAGGGAGCCGAGTTCGACTGGTTTGCTCAATTCACGTTTCCGACGCCGAGCCAGCTTTTAAACCAATCCCCGCCAACCCACGTCATCACAACTTCCTCCCCCAGTCAACCACAAACACCCAACCCCCCGCGCGGGATCACGTTAAAGTTAGCATGATGGATGATGTTATCGAATCTGCAAGCTTTCAATTCCCTCTCGCGGGATCAGGCAGCGCCTTTAATAGCCGATAATGTAAAGCGACGAATATACTTTCAATTCCCTCTCGCGGGATCAGGCAGCGCCTTTAATAGCCGATAATGTAAAGCGAC
>JANWZT010000024.1 GCA_025054515.1 Candidatus Caldarchaeum sp. | reverse complement strand
CTTTTGCGGTTTTCATGGTTTATGGGTTTTTCGCCGCAATAGATACCTTGTGGAACTTGTTTCGGCGATAATGGTTTTATTGTTGACGGTTCTCCTGTTTTCGACAAGGTTGTCGTTTGACAGGAAGCGTGTCGAGGCGGAGCTTCGGGGAAGAAGCTTGGAGGTTTTTCTGTATGTTTTGAGGGCTGGTAAACCGGTCGGCGTCCGAGACGTACAACGGGGGCTTGGCCTTTCCAGCCCGAGCGTCGCCCATCATCATCTGGAAAAGCTCCATTCGCTCGGTGTTCTCCAGAAGGATGAGAAAGGCAGCTACACGGCCGTCGACAAGGTCGATGTCTCGGTTCTCCAGTCATTCGTACTTCTTGGCGGAAAGTTTCTACCCCGGATGGCTTTCTACGCCGCCCTTTTCACCACCTTCACAATCCTCTATCTCCTAACTCATCTGGATGCTCCAGACCCCTACGCGTTGTCGCTCGGCGTGGTAGCATCCGCGGCCACCATCTACGAAGCCGTCAGAACATGGCGTAAACGGCCGTTCTAATGATTGGACTTATGTGCAGGGATGAGATGTTTTATGTCGTTGTGGAGGCTTCTCCCCTCGGTTTTGGGTGTTGTGGCGGCGGTTCTCTTATTTTCAGGCATTTACGTGGCGGAGTTTACGGCGGGTGCGGGGGAGCAACGGGCCGAAGCTTTGGCGGTTACGCCGCAGATGCGTTCGCAGACGGCGGCTGCTCCTGACGTGTTTGTGGCTGGCTGGGTTTGGCTGGGTTCGCTTTTTACGGCTTTGGCGGTGTTCGGCGTTACGAAGTTGATGCTTAGACGGAGATTTTCATAGCTTTGTATTTTTCGCGGAGTCTGTTGAAGTCAGTTCCCGTTGTTTTGATGGACGTGTAGGTTTTGGCTTTGTCGATGGCTTTTTCGTATTCTCTGCCGAGTCGGGTGAAGTATTTTTCGAGGCGGTCGAGCCAGAACCGTGCGCCGGCGTTGAGGATGGTTGTAGTGAGGATGCGGAAGAGGAAGCTGTCTTTTGAGATTTTGAAGGCGATGGATTCTGCCATGCGTTTGGTGTTCCGCCAGCTCACGTATATGAGGGCGGCTTGGACTGGTGTGAGGCTTGCGTAGACGTCCGTCAAGATATTGGTGCCTCTTAGGCTGCCGAGGTTGACCAACGCCATAGGCGTGACGGTGAAGTAAAGGTTGAGCGATGCCATGTAATTGATGAGGCCTATGGTGTCCCAGTTGTCGTCGTCGGTTTCACCCTCCTGTCCGAGGATTATTGTGTAGGCGGGTATCCAGTAGGCGGCGTTGTATACCTTCTGGGCTTCGACGACGATTTCTGCCCATGTCCCGTCAACTCCGACTTTGAGGGGTTTGGCCTTGTTGACCATGTGCTTGAGGACGAGCTTGTCGCTGCCCGTTTCAAGGCCTATCTGGACTCCGATGTGTTTGTCAGGCCCTGCTCCGACGATTTTCGCAACTCCCATGGCGGTTTCTGGGTCGGCGGCGACCGGTGCGAGGGTCGCGTGCATGGGGTTGGCCTTGACGACGTACGGCATGATCGTTCGATAGAGCTTGAAGATAGCTTCTTTGTTGGGCCAAAACTGCGGGTCACGCACCATGTAGGCCCACTGGTTGTCCGTCACAAACCAAGCGTTCCTAATTCCGCCCCGTCGGTTAACCATCACTTCTTCCAGAACCTTTTCCGGCGGATAGTATCGGAGCGGCCGCGTGGTTACTTCGCAGAAGTCGCAGTCGATACCGCATCCACGCATTATCTCGGCTTGGCCGCTGATGGCTGGGTTGACGATGGTCGGGATGTCGTCGATTTTCGGCAGCTTGTAACGTGATGCCGGGTTTCGGCAGATGAATTTCCCTTCAGGGTCTTTGACGTAGCGGATGAAGGGCCTTCCGTGGGCGTCGAAGGTGGTTGTTTTGTGGCCGTACATGAAGATGCTGTGGTCGAGGCTGTCTTCGATAAGCTGCTCAAACAGTAGATGGATGATGTCGTCCATTTCGCCTTGGACGACGTGGTCGATTCCCAGCCTGTCAATCTCTTCTCTCCTGTGCTCAAACTCCCATTCACCCGCACCGCCCACCAAAACCTTGGCCTTGCTACCTGAATTCTTCTTCGCCACCCGTATCCTCGTCATCAAATCTTCAAACTCCTTCGTCACCCACGACTTTTCGCGGCCGGCGTTGTTGAACATCAGGGTCAAAGGCCCGATGCCGAGCGGGTCCATGGTGTTGACTCCGATGATTTTCGTGTCTGGGCCGATGAACCTTGAAACAAACCTTGGATGTGCGACCACGACTTCGAGCTGTGATTTTTTGACGAGGCATGCTTCGATTTTGCGGATGGCGTAGGGGGCGAGAACTGCTCTTCCCAGCGGGTCGTAGGGTGTGTCGGGAAGGGACAGGTAGTAGTAGACTGGGCCGGGGACGAATTTGACGGGTGCGCATGGTAAGAAGCTGAGTAGGGGGAAGTCGTGGAACCGGTGGCCCAGCGACGGGTCGAAGGTAAGGACGACCTGTACCATCCCTGCTATTGGCGATTTGCAGGATTATATAAAAATGATAAACCCTTTTTACCTTCGGTCGAATACCGGAGTTGATGTCTTCGAAAGTTTTGGAGCGGAGTGAACGAAACAGGGTTTTGGCGGGTGTTTTCGGAGGCCTCGGGGAATATTTGAACGTGGACGCCAACCTGCTTAGAATTGTCGGGGTTGTTCTGCTGATAGTGGCGCCCGCGATAATGGCTGTGTTGTATGTGTTTGCGGCTCTACTCATCCCGAGGCGGGGAGGAGCACCGTATTTGTCTCCCTCCGCTGATATGTCAAAAATTGGGCCTGCGTTGGTCGGCGTGGTGTTGCTGATAATCGGGTTTGGTTTGATGGGTGGGTCGCCTCTTCTGGTGTTCGGGATTCCGCCTTTTACCGTGGCATTGACAGGGTTGGCGGGGCTGTTGATAGCGGTGATAGGCGCGGTCCTCCTCATAGACCAGCTCAGGAAAATCTGACAACGTTTCCAACGTCGGTCAAGCACTGGGCCGAGCCATCGGAAAGAAGGATGTGGCTGAAACGACGAAGAGGTATTTTAATGTCCGTTGGGCGGAACTGGTGGTTTGAGGGTTGCGTTGGTCGGTCTCGGCGTGGTAGGTCGAAGCTTTCTCGAGCTGGTGGCTAAGAACCGGGGCGAGTTGGTGAGCCGTTACGGGCTCGGGCTGAGGGTTGTTTTCGCGGCGGATAGAAGCGGCGGAATTTACAGGGCTTCGGGCCTTTCTCCCGACGAAATTCTCGACGCGAAACGTGAAGGAGGCATCAGCCGTGTGGCGAACACAAGGTTTTACGCCAACGTGTTGGACGCTCTTCAGGATTTTGAAGCAGATGTTTTGGTTGACGCGACTCCGACGAATATCGTGGACGGTGAGCCGAGCTACAGCATCATACGACGGGCCATTCTAAGGGAGATGGATGTCGTGACCGTCAGTAAAGGTGCTTTGGCTCTCTACATGCCGGCGTTGAAGGAGATGGCAAGTAGACGGAATGTTTTACTTAAGTTCAGCGGAACCGTCGGCGGGGGGATGCCCGTGCTCGCCTTCGCCCGCGAATGTAGCCGAGCCGACCGTGTCGAAGCCATCGAAGGAATCCTCAACGGAACAACCAACTACATACTGACCAAGATGGAGGAAGAAGGCCTTGATTTCAGGCAGGCGTTGGCCGAGGCCCAGAGGCTTGGATACGCCGAAGCCGACCCATCGCTTGACGTGAAAGGCCTCGACACGGCCTGTAAAATCACGATTCTGGCCAACGAAGTTCTCGGCATGAAGGCAAACGTCCACGACGTCAAAGTGACGGGGATCGAGAACGTCTCCGCTGAAGAAGTAAATAGGGCCCGGTACAGTGGAAAAGCCGTGCGACTGGTAGCTTTCGCCGGTGATGGAAAGATTGAAGTTAGGCCTCGCGAGCTCGATGTCAGAGACCCGTTGGCCGTGAAAATGGCCATGAACGCCGTCCGCTTCAAAACAACTTTTTCGGGAAGTCATGTCATAACTGGAAAAGGAGCGGGTGGAACCGAAACAGCTACGGCAATAATCAGAGACATTACCTCAATCAAAATCAAAAGAACCGAAGCGGGTGAAAATGCATGAGGATCGTGATGAAGTTCGGCGGCTCATCGCTGGCTTCGGCAGACCTCATCAAACACTGCGCATCAATCGTTAAACAACATGCCGAAAACAACGAAATAGTTGTGGTCTGTTCTGCATCCGGCGACACGACCGATGATTTGCTGGCTCTCGTGGAAACTGCTCGGCGCGGACGCGGCGAAGAAGTGGAACGACGTCTGTCAACACTCGAACAGAAACACCTCAACCTACTCGACGCCGTAACCGACGACCGGATACGGGAGGAAACTTCGGAGACGTTGAAACAGTGGCTTCGGGAGCTGAGACGCGCGACCCTCGGGATACTCTACCTGCGGGAGGCGACGCCCCGGAGCACCGACTACGTCGTCTCGTTCGGCGAAAGGTTTTCGACGCTGGTGATGGCGGCAGCACTCAACTCCTACGGCCTCAAGGCACAGTATCTGGACGGAGGCGAAGCGGGAATAGTTACGGATTCGAATTTCGGCGGGGCGACGCCTTTGATTGAGGTTACGAGGCTTAACGTGCGGCGGCGGATTGGCCGTATGCTGGATGAAGGGGTTACGCCGACTGTGACAGGTTTCATCGCGACAAACGAGGAGGGGGTTACGACGACTTTGGGAAGAGGTGGGTCAGATTACACGGCGACCATCTTGGCCAGCAGCTTGCCAGCCGACGAAGTTTGGCTTTGGAGCGACGTAGATGGGTTGATGACCGCTAACCCCAAGCTGATAGCCGACGCCGTCGTGATCAAGAAACTTTCCTATAACGAAGCCATCGAGATGGCTCTTTTCGGGGCCAAAGGCCTTCATCCAAGGGCCCTCGAACCCGTGATGGCCGCCCAAATCCCCGTCAAAATCAAGAACACCTTCAACCCATCAGCGGAAGGAACGTTGATAAGCGAGTCGACCGAGAAAACCGACAAACCCGTCAAAGCCGTCCTCCTCGTCAACGACACAGCCATGCTCACCGTCAGAGGCCCGAGCATGGTTGGTGAACCCGGAACGGCGGCGAAAATCCTCGAAACACTTTACCGGGCGGGCGTCAACGTCATGATGATTTCACAAAGCATATCCGAATCAAGCATATCGCTGGTCATCAAACGCAGTGCCCTCAACAAAGCCGTCACGGCTCTGGAAAAGGCCCTTCTCGGAACACGCATCGTCGCAGCCGTCGAACCCGAAGAAGATATCGTCGTCATAGCCGTCGTCGGCGAAGGAATGAAAGGAACACCCGGAGTCGCCAGCCGCGTCTTCGGAGCCGTCGCATCAAAAGGCATAAACGTCAAAATGATAGCACAGGGAAGCAGCGAGCTGAACATCAGCTTCGCCGTCAAAGAATCCGACGGCATCGAAGCAGTCAAAGCCATACACAGCGAATACCAGCTGGGAAAAACATGACAAAAACAGGCTAAACACATTCGCCGACGTGTTTTGAAAAAGCTTTCGCGAGCATTTTCTTCTTCAAAAAAGCTCGTATAATCGTTTAGGGGAACCGGCGACGTCCAAGACTATTGGTTAGGTGGCGGCGGGTTTGAACCGTTCGGCGGTAAACCTTGATTAGAAAGGCTGCGTAACGAATATGGTTGAAGGAACTGGAGGAGCAGAGGCTTCTCGAATCGCTTTCGGGCATCGAATCCTATAAACAGGTCTTCTCCACTTACGAAGGATATGAGAACAGGGTTTTGCCGGGGCTGATTACGGCCCTTGGCGAAGTCGACCCGGACGAGGTGGCTTCTCTTCCCGGCCGGAACGTGTTGTTGGTGGGTGTTCCCGTGAATTATTTCAGCCAGCTTTGGAGCGGGTTCCGTGAATCAGCGTCCTTCATACTGATGTCGCCTTTGGCGGCGGAAGGTTTTGACCTCTGGGTGATAGCGGTTCCGATGCATCGGCTCCGAAGGCTGACGTGGGTAGTTTTCCCCATCACGGAGTCGGACATCAACGAAATCGAGAACGATCCCAAGTTCTCCGTCATCATCGTCCCCGTGGAAAAACAGGATTTTGAAGAGCTGACCAACAGAGCCGAAGACGTTCTCGAAAGCCTCGAACAAGGATCTACGTTTCCTTCGGAGAAGGGCATCATATTGATTGTGGATTTGACCGAGGTTTTCAAAAACCCCTAACCCCATGGTTTCACGACGGTTTTTACCGATTGTTTGCTTTCGGCTGTCTCAAAGGCTGTCTGTATCTCTGTCAGCGGATATCTGTGGGTGATTAGTTTTGACGGTGTGATCGATTTGTTGGCGATAATTTCCATGGCTTGTTGGTAATGTTTTTTCTGGGCGTCGGCGCTACCCGTGATAGCGAGTTCGCTGTAGTGGATTTTGTTGATGTCGATGTTTATTTCATATGTTGGATGTGCGCCGGCGAATACGTTGACGATTCCTCCTTTCGACACAAGTGATAACGCTGTCTCTGCAGCTTGTTTGTTGTTCACGGCTATGATGACTGCGTCAGCTCCGTATCCGTCCGTGGCTTTCCTCACGATAGTTTCCAAATCGGTCTCCAAAGGGTTTGCAGCGTATTCTGCTCCCAGTTTCTCCGCCATGGAGAGGCGGTGTCGGTGGTGGCCGGCCAAAATGACCTTGACGCCGAACGTCTTCAAAACCATGAGGTTGAGCAAGCCCATGGGCCCATCCCCTATAACCAGCACCACATCATCAACATGTAGACCGAGTTTTTCCAAACCGTTCAAACAACAAGCCAGAGGCTCGACAAAACACGCATCCTCGAAATCAACTTCGTGGGGCAGACGGAGTAGGTTATGGCTTGGAACTTTGATGTATTCGGCGAACCCTCCGTGAACATATTTCTTCTCCGGACAGAGGTTGTTCCGTCCGACGCGGCAGAACTTACATAAGCCACAGGAAATGATGAGGAAGGGGGCGACGTGGTCGCCTACGGAAAAATCCGCCACTTCCTCGCCAGCCGCGACCACCTCTCCAGCCCATTCGTGGCCCGTGAACCCCGGGCTTTCTCTACCGTATGGGGTTTCTCGGTAGGTTTTGAGGCCTCGGAAAAATTTGACGTCGCTGGCGCAGACGCCGCATGCTCTGACGCGAACCAGCACTTCGTGAGGCCCGATGTTTGGAAGGTCCGTCTCTTCCACCGTCAGTATTCCCGGCGACAGCACGTATCCAGCCTTCATAAACAACGGCCGATACCACGTTAGAACATCTTTTTAGCTTCGCCCCGGAGAATCATGAACGGCATGGGTCTTAGGATTGCGGTGGTGAATTCAGCTACTTTCGGCACATACACGGACGTTCTAGAAAGGCTTGCGAAATTCGGCGAAGTGAAGCGTGTCAGCGTTCCGAAGGAGCTTAAAGGCCGTGAACTTGCCTCCGCTTTGGGAGGGTTTCAGGTTCTCGTGGTCAGCACCAACCCGCGTTACGACCGGGAGTTTTTCGAAAATAACGGGGATGTCGTGCTTCTGGCGCGCAACGGAATCGGGTTAGACAACATAGACCTTCAAGCCGCATCTGACAACGGGGTGGTCGTGACCCGTGTGCCGGGCGAGGTTGAGAGAGAGGCCGTTGCGGAGCTTGCGGTGGCCTTGATGCTCGACGCCTTCCGCATGATTTCGCAGTCGTTTACGGCTGTCAGGGAAAACCGCTGGCGTGAAAGAAGCCGGTTCATCGGCTACGAGCTGAAGGGTAAGACCGTGGGAGTCGTCGGTCTGGGAAACATCGGGAAACGGGTGGCGGAAATTCTCAGCAAAGGATTCGGCGCGAAGATAATCGGCTACGACCCCTACGTCGACAAGGAAGGCCTGAAGGGGGTTGACGTTGTTTTAACCGACTTGGAAACCCTTCTGAAAGAGGCAGACATCGTTACGCTTCACGCACCCTACACCGACGAAACAAAACACATCATCAACTCCAGAACCATCGGGTTGATGAAGCATGGAGCTGTGCTCGTCAACACCGCACGCGGCGGGCTCGTCGACACAGAAGCCCTCGTTCAGGCCCTCAAAACAGGCAGAATACGTTACGCGGCCTTGGACGTGGTCGAAGGAGACTACGTCGACGCAACCCATCCCCTTCTACAGTTTGGGAACGTCGTCGTCACCCCACACATCGGAGCCTACACTTACGAATCATTCGTGGGAATCGATGAATCAGTCGCTGAAGCCGTCGAAGCAGTCGTCAAAGGCCTTCGCCCAGCCGCGGTGGCCAACCCCGAAGTCTTCCAAAAAGGAGTCAGAAAACTGGTTCACAACCCATAAATCCAGCAAAAATCAACTAAGTCATGAGACAGGCATGTCTTTCGGAAGCAAAATAGACGCTGTAAAAAATTTGCTCGAACCCTTCACCAACCACAAAGTCGTCAAGCTTTCGTCGCTTCGGGATTATTTCAGCGAGCCGAATGAGGCCGACAGAGTTTTGAAGGAAAGAGGCGATGTCGTCGTCTACGAATACTATGAAAGAATTTTCGGAGAGGGCGGCGGACACATCAACTTTGGGTTGACCGTGATGTATCCGGGGAAGATAGGTAGAGAATATTTCCTGACACGTGGGCATTTTCATGAGAAGGATGCGGCGGAAATATACGTTGGGCTGAAGGGCGTGGGATATATCTTGATGCAGACCCGGGACGGCAAAGTCGAAGCCCGTGTTATCGAGCCGGATACTGTGGTCTATGTTCCACCGGGTTACGGCCACAGAACAATCAATACGGGAACAGAGCCGCTTGTCTTCTTCTTCGCATATCCATCAGACGCAGGCCACGACTACGAAGCCGTCAAGGAGAAAGGCTTCGCAAAACTCGTCGTAGAAGAAAATGGAAAGCCCAAACTGATCGACAACCCGAAGTATCTGATGAGTCCTATGGTTTGAGCAGGACACGTAGGTTGCGTGGGTTCTGGGCTTCGGCGAAACCCTGAACTCCGTTTTCCAGAGGAAGCGTCATCGTAATCAAAGGCCCGAGGTCGACGACACGCGACGCGACCAAATCCAAGGCCTTCTTAAACTCCGACGGAGTCGACATCGAAGTGCCGAGAACCCTGATTTGCTTGTAGTGGATTGCGTTGGTGTCGATTTCAACTCCGCCGGCTCCGGCGGGCAGTCCGGCGAAATAGTTGACGGCGCCGCCGGGTTTGACGATTTTCAAAGCGTTTTTCTGCGCCTCAGCCACCCCCACAGCGACGACAACGTGGTCGACTCCTTCGCCGCCGGTGATTTTCTGAACTTCTTTCTCCAAGTCGACGACGTTCGTGGACAAGACGTGGTCGGCTCCGAGTTTTTCCGCCGTGGTTGCGCGGATTTCGTTCGGTTCGATGACTATGGTTTTTCCTGTTCCGAAGGCTTTGGCGAGAAGGAGATGCATGGCCCCTATGGGGCCTGCTCCGAAGATGGCTATGGTGTCGCCGGGTTTGACGCCGAGTTTGAGCTGTCCGCGGAGGCAGTCCGAAAGAGGTTCGACCAAAGCCGCTTCCTCCAGCCCCAAGTTTTCCGGAACCTCGTAAACGCATCCAACGTCGAAGGCCGCCGCCGGAACCAACACATGCTCCGCAAACCCTCCGTCGACGTCGATTCCGAGGGCGTATCGGTTTCGGCAGAGAACCTGCTCGCCCTGCAGACAGTAGCCGCATTTTCCGCAGAAGATGTTGGGGTTTAATGTGAGGCGTTTGTCGAGAAGATATCTCCGGTTTTTGCCTGCCTCGACTACGATGCCGGCTATTTCGTGGCCGAGGGTTATGGGGATTTTCGTCCGTGAGCCGTAGTTGTAGGCTTTGAGGTCGGTGGCGCAGATGCCAGCGGCCGCGACCCGTAGCACGACTTCGTCGGGCCCCGGCTGAGGAAATTCAACTTCTTCAACGAGAAGGTTCTTTACGCCGTGAAGTCGGAGGGCTTTCAACTTCTTCACCCAAGCGGCAGGAAGACGGGCTTACCTGTTTCCATCGAGCGGTGGGCCGCCAGAACCGCTTCAAGGGCTTTTCGACCGTCTATTCCAGTCACCGCCGGTTCCCTGTCGTTGACGATGCAGTCGATGAAATGCTCGATTTCGCCGATGTAACCTTCTCTGAAACGGTCTCTCCAGCTCCGGAAAGTTTCGGAGATTACGCGGTTTTCCCTGTTGATTCTATGCAGGGTTGTTCCACGGATTTCGCCGACGACGATGACGCCCTCCGTTCCGAGGACTTCGACTCGGGCGTCGTAACCGTATCCAACTGGACAGGCTCCGTCGATGAACCCGAGGCCACCACCCCTGAACTTCGCCACAACCGCCGCCACATCATAGAAACCCGGATAAGTCGAGACAAGGTCGGGCCTTATCAAAGCCGCCGTCTCCGAGTAAATCGAAGAATATTCATCACCCATCAGCCAACGTAGGGAGTCGAAGTCGTGGCTGTTGACTTCGGCGAGAAACCCTATGCCGGTTTTTCGGTCGAGGGCCCACGGCGGAGGAAGGCCCGGCCCTCTTCCAACGGACTTGACCAAAACCGGCTTCCCTATTTCACCGTTCAAAATGTGCTGTTTCGCGGAAACGAATTCGGGGTCAAACCGCCGCATAAATCCTATCTGAAGCTTAACACCCGCTTTCCGACAACCTGTGATCATTCGGTCGGCTTCCTCCAAGTTGAGGGCCATGGGTTTTTCGCAGAAAACATGTTTACCCGCTTCCGCGGCCTGCATGGTCAAGGCCGCATGAGTAAACGTCGGAGTCGTTATTATGACGGCGTCGAACTCCACACTCCTCAAGGCCGTCGACAAATCGCTGTAAAGATTTTTGATTCCAACTTCTTCGCCGAGCTTAGACGCGGCTTCCAAGTTGGCATCAACTATCGCGGCGAGCTCGCCGGTCTTTATTCTTCTGCGGAGATTTCTCGCGTGAACAGCTCCAGCCCTACCTGCTCCAATCAAACAGAAGCGGGCAATTTTTGTCATTCTCGGCAGAACACCGTGACTCGACGTTAATTACCGTTTCGTTCAGAAATCTCCACCCACCACGAGGACTTCCCCCGAGATGTAGGATGATTCGGGAGAGGCGAGGAAAAGAACCGCGGCCGCAACTTCTTCAGGTTTTCCCAGCCGCCCGAACAAATACCGTTTCTTCACGTCTTCATCGGTCAACCCTCGCCGTTCAAGATATCTTCTGAAAAGCGGTGTGTCAATCGCTCTCGGCGCCACGGCGTTCACCCTTATTCCAAAAGGCATCAACTCCACCGCCAACGCCTTCGTGAGGCCGATGATCCCGGCCTTTGACGCCGCGTAGGCGGCTGAAAGCACGCCTCCCCGTATTCCCTGGATCGATGAAACGTTGACTATCGAGCCCTGAATCGATTTTTCAATCATCTGCCGTGCGGCGTGTTTGCAGAAAAGATAGACGGACTTCAGGTTGGTGTCCATTGTTTTTCGCCAGGTTTCCTCTGTTGTGTCGAAGATGGATTCGATGTAGTGGACGGCGGCGTTGTTCACAACCACGTCAACTCGCCCAAACCTGTCCACGGCTTGACGAAGACTTTCTTTGACGTCTTCTTCGTCTGAAACATCGGTCTTCATGAAGAAACATGAACCGTCGCCGTGGGAAGATCGGATTTCTTTTTCCAAAATTTTTCCAGCTTCTTCGTTCAAATCGACGAGAACCACGCGGCTTCCCTCGGATGTGAAAAGCCGTGAAACAGCGGCTCCTATCCCGCCGCATGCTCCGGTAACGACCGAAACCAACCCGTTGAGACGACCGCCCCCCAAACGCGAAAACCTCTACGGCTTGTTACGTGTCCCCGTAGGTTTCTTTAACATAGGGAATAATCTTTTTTCCCATGAATTGGATGAATTTTATCTGGTCGGGGCTTGTGCTGAGAAACTCGATTTCGTTCACCCCCATCTTAATCCATTTTTCGATACGCCGTAGCGCCTCCTCCTCAGAGGTGATGATGAACCTTTTCTGTATGACTTGTTCTCGGGTTATCGTGCTTCCAAGTCTTTCCAACTCCCTCGGGTCGTAGATGTTTGAATTGAATATGTCGGGCACCATGGTCGCGTTCCAGAACCTGCAGCTTTCCACCGCCTTGTCAAAATCTTCGCTGTAGGAAACAACGCTGTGGACGATCTTCTTGATTTT
>JANWZT010000249.1 GCA_025054515.1 Candidatus Caldarchaeum sp. | reverse complement strand
CGGAGTTGTACAGGACATCGAACTTCCAATCGGCGAAGGCGAAATCAGCCTGCAAATTCTTTCAAAATACAACTTGGTTGAAAAAATTCCGTGGAGCATGGTGGGCGCCGCCGGAGACATCATCATACTGAAGGAAAAGATTTCGCTCAAACAGCCAGAAGTTTCGCAGCCCCAACCATACATACCTCCGGCCGCACCTCAGCCGGTCCAGCCACAACAGAGAGGAAGCTTCATCTCAAGCGTCACATCCAGGATTCCGTTGGGAAGAAAGGAGAAGAATCCCTGCCCGACCTGCGGCAAAGAGCTTAGCTGGATTGAGCAATATCAGCGATGGTATTGCTACAACTGCGGGAAATACGTCTGAATGCGCGCCGGCATCGCGAAGTGAAGCTACGACGTTATAACGTTAAAAACACGGTTCAAAAGTATTCTGATGCATAACGATGCAGGTAACCCGTAGAAAAAGCGAAATCAAACAGGTCATCCTATCAATAATCTTGCTGGGCATCGCGTTGTTAGTGGTTTTTCCACCCGCGCTCGTCAACGAAGCTCCTTTCTGGGACGACAAGGCCTATATCAACAACGCCTTGATAGCCAGTGGCCGGCTAAGTCCATCCGACGTCAGAGGCCCCTACGCCGAAGAAAGGCCACCGCTGTTCTGGTGGTTTCTGACGGGGTTATACGTGTTGGACGCGCCGGTGGAAACTGCTCGGCTTGTATCGCCGGTTGTCACGACTATCGGCCTCGTCGCTATTTTTCTCCTCGTCTCAAAGCTGTTCGACAGCGTTTTAGCGGGGTTTCTGGCAACAACCTTCACCGTATCACTCAACTACTTTGTTTCGGTGACGTCCTACATCCTCACGGATTCGTTGGGTTCTGTCATGGCTTTCGTGGCTTTGCTGACTTTCAGCCTCGGGCTCCGCTACGGCCCGTTCCTATGGCTTTCGGGAGGCCTCACAGCCCTTTCAATCATCGCACGGGACCAGAACCTTCTTCTCATCCCGGTGATGCTGCTTTCCTTCGCCTGGCTGGCGAAGACATCGAAAGCCGTTAAACTTGTTTACGTTGGTTTTCTGGGGATGGTCGGGTTCGCCGCCCTCTATGTCCGGCAGGAAGTTTTTCTTCAAATTCTTTCCGACATGTTGACGCCGGTCGTCGCGGACCCATTCTTCATCCCGCTTTTGTCGGTTTTCGCCATCTTCTCCGTCCTGGCGGTGGCCAAAGTGGCGGAACAGAAAAACCTGCTTTCCAGAGTACCGAGCATAGAAGAGAGGATACTTGACATGTTGCTCGCGGCTGCGGTGATGCTGTTCCTTCTTTATCCGTTTTTCATGGACAACATCAGGCTGGGAGCGGAATACCAGATAGAGGGAAGGGGAATCTTCTCGAGGTTTGTCGCCCATTCTATCATGGTCCGAGGGGACATCGCGCGTTCGGGT
>JANWZT010000248.1 GCA_025054515.1 Candidatus Caldarchaeum sp. | reverse complement strand
AAACTGGTCAAAAAACCGGACAAAACCATGAAGAGTATGAGAAAAAGCAGGTTGCCACCTGCGAAAACAGCCGCCAACTCCGGTGACGGCATCTGTCTGAAATGGACCAAAATCTGGCTGTTGGAAAGCCTCCACGATAGAATGATGTAAAGCATGGCCGAAAGCATCGAAACAGGGACTAAGGTCGCGTTCGAAAGCTGAACCTTTCGAAGCAGCGGGGTGAGGGTGAAGGCGTAGAAAAACCGCTTGTAGCCGACCGGCTCGGCCACGCTTGATTCCGCCAGAAAATCCGAAACTTTCATCGAATCGACGAGACGAAGCCCCTTTTCGCTTAAGGTATAGCGGCGTTTGTCGGTCTTGACGACGAAAGGATGCATAAATTCAAGATGGTAGTAAAGCGTTCCGACACTGATTCCGAGGAATTTCTTCAAATCTGTGGCGGCTAAGGAGCCGTTTTCTTTAAGCAGCTTGATTATCTGACGCCTTACGGGATTTTTGAGCAGGCTGTAGAAAAGGAGCTTTTCATCCTTCGGTTCTACTGGTTTAGAGCCGTTAACGAAATCCACGTTTTCTTCCTGCCCCATGTCCACCCTCTAACTTCGAAAAGAATGCTTTAAAGAGTTTTTTTCTAACTTGTTAGAAGGTAATTGCAATAAATAGAGGGAGCGGTCTTCTTGAGGCAGGCAAATGCACAAACCTAACCCCTTGGTGGCGCCGCTTGTGTTCATCACGGCTATCCTGATGCTTGTTCCGTCTGTACAGGCGTCGACTGGTTCTTCCGAAGACATCCGCCAAATCCTTTCGAAAATAGAGATACTATTGTCACAGTTGTCGAAAGAGGGGGTGGAGTTACCCAAAACCAGCGGCTACGTCAAGCAGCTGTCGGCTTCAAGCCTTCAAACATACGACCGAGAACTTTATCAGCGGATAAAGAAGCTTCATCAACAGCTGGAAAACATTTGGAGGGCTTACGGAAATTCGCCCAGAGCGGCGGCGCGTGCTGCCCAGGTCTTGGACGAAATATATGGGTTGAGGGGCCAAGCCGCTGGAGTGGCTTCCATGATGGTCGATGCCGCTGAACAGCTCGTAGAACAGAGCGTGGCCCCCGGCGGTCTTAGCCGTTCGGATGAGCTGTTAAGCAACGCGATGACGTTGACGGAGGCGGTCAAAAACATCATTCGCGGTGGGCCGATTGACATCAAAGTCTCCAAAAGCAGCTACTCCGAAAATGACGAAGCGGAGATAAGTGTCGCCTCAGTTTCGACATCCGGCGGAACCGTGAAAATCTATGTCACAGAGGAAGTTCAGAGATACAACAACGAAACCGTCGTCGTGACAAAGAGTTCGTTTATCGGTTTCGGCAACACCATCATCATACAGAAAGAAGTTATCCGAAACATTCAGCCGACGATAGACACGAGGGAAATGGTAGTAGGTCAGA
>JANWZT010000247.1 GCA_025054515.1 Candidatus Caldarchaeum sp. | reverse complement strand
ACGGTCAAATATCTTGGGTAGACATGTAGTGTTTTCGTAACCGGAATGGCCCACAATTATATCGTCTTCGAGCCTGACCCCGAATTTACCCGTTAGGTATATTCCCGGCTCTATGGTGAATATCATCCCAGGCATCAAAGGCGCTTTGTTACCTTCGACTATGTTCGGCTCCTCGTGAACTTCTACGCCCAGGCCGTGGCCGGTCCGGTGAATAAAGTATTCTGCATACCCTTCCTCGGCGATGCGGCCTCTCGCAGCCCTGTCCAATTGTTCCGCGGACACGCCCGGGCGGACAGAGTCTATGGCTCTCTGTTGCGCATCTAAGACGGTGTTGAAAATCTTCTCATGCTCCGGAGTTGGCTTACCCAAAACTATCGTCCGCGTAAAGTCTGCGTAATACCCTCTATAACAAACGGAGGCATCGAATACTATCACTTCGTTTTCTTGGATTATTTTGGAGGTCGGCTCGAGATGAGGTTTCGCTCCGTTGGGGCCCGACTGAACGAAGCAGTACCCTTTTTCGACACCCATGTCATAACACAGCTTAAAGAACAAACTCATTACCTCCCTTTCTTTCATCCCAGCCCTGATTTCATTCATAGTGATGAGCATCGCCTGCTCCAGTATTCGGGCCGCATCTTTATGTCGCCCGATTTCAGAAGGGTCCTTCACAACGCGCATGGATTTGATGAGATGGTCGATTTCATCAAAACGCAGCTTCGTTGCCCTCCGCTGTATCTTCCCCAACAACCCGACAGGCATTTTGCTCTCGACTCCCAGAACACCAGACAACCCCGACAAATGTTCATCGACGATTTTCCAAGGCCCCGTTTCGTCATCGTAGGACAATACCTGTCAGAGGCCGCCGACCGCTTCCTCGGCCCTTTCTCTGTCCAGCTCCGGCACGACCAAGAGCGGCGTCTGACCGGCGACAGCCAATAGGAAAGAAGGCCTTTCAAAAACCTCTAACGTGAAGTCCAGTAGATACGTCATATTAGGGCCCGGAAGAATCATGACACCGTCGACACCGGTCGTTTTGCAGAGGTCGAGCAGCTTCTCCAGCCTCCTCTTTTGAGTAGCCGACACAAAAATGGCTGCAGATGACACAAATTTTAACTTGAGAAAGAAGCGCCGTATGCTTCTAGCTCTGTTGATTATAGAATAGCATAACCTGAAATGATATTTGGGGAAATCGACTGCGGAGACCGGGCGGTGATGGTCCGCAGATGTTCCTCAAAGATAAATAAACCGTCAGCGGGTCTCAAAATAGTGAGCGACCGCCAGCTCCTTACCGTGAAGGGTCTCAAGACCTACTTCTACACATCGATGGGTATAGTGAAAGCCGTTGATAATGTAAGCTTCAGCGTGAGGAGGGGTTCAGCCGTAGGCATCATAGGTGAATCAGGCTCCGGCAAGACGATGACCGGGTTGTCGATTTTGAGGCT
>JANWZT010000246.1 GCA_025054515.1 Candidatus Caldarchaeum sp. | reverse complement strand
CACAATTTTCCAACTGATGCGCCGGAATTGACACAACGAGTTAAGACGTGGGAATGGCTGGCCATCCGTTAAGACATATATATTACTACCTTGTATTACTACCTTATGGGGTGATACCATGGGCAGGTATGTCACGTTGTCCATAAAAGTCCCCGAGGAGCTAAAGCAGAAAGCCAGCCGGCTTGGCGTGAGGACGGGGGAGGTGATGCGCACCGCACTCGAAAAAGCCGTTTTGGAAGCCGAGTTCAGGGAGCTGGAGAACCGGGCGGAGGAACTTAAGGACGTGCTGGAAAAGCTGCCGCCCGACTGGGTTGTGAAAGCCATCAGGGAAGACAGGGAAAGCCGATGATTTTCGACGGAAGCGCAATCTACAAGCTGGTTCACGCAGGCAAAGCCAAGGCCTTGGCCGGAGGAACAACGCTCGACCTAGCTGCTTACGAGCTCGGCAACGCCGTCCGGAAAGCCGTAGCGTCCAAATCGATAGACCAGAGCCAAGGCCTAAAACTCATCAACTTCCTCGAGGAAGTCCTCGGAAAAATTGAGACCGTATCCGCCGCAGCCCACCTAGACGAAGTCCTCGACCTCGCCGTCAAAACCCGTCTTCCTTTCTACGATGCAGCTTACCTCCACGCATCCCTCAAAAGAAACAAACCACTTGTGACGGAAGACAACGTCCTCTACAACGCAGCCAAACAATTCATAACCGTCCGCAAACCCGAAGAACTAACGTGAAACAACGCCTAAAAGCAGAGTCGGTAAGAACCAAACAAATTTCCTCATGTCATAGCCTAGCCGAAAGCCAAAAGTCAAAATCCTCTGAAAACCTATTACCGCTGTAGCACCGCCAGACAGCAATACCGCCGTGGAGAACGGCGCTTGAAAACTTTGACCGTCAAAAGGTCTTGACCTTTAGCCACCAGCCTATGAATCCCGCGTCTAGGCTTCTGAGCCGGCGGCAGGTCAGTTATGTAGGCATTAGACCATTCTTATAGATGAGTATCATTTTGATTAAATTCCACCGTCACCATTTCCATCTCTAGCATGATAGTTGTTCAACCTTCCTTACAAGAACATAATATAGGATGACCGAGCCTACGGCTTCCTCACCAGAAGAGAAGCAGGCCCGCAACGTTAGGAGCGGTAGGGAGATTCGTGTGTTTTCCCTAGCTCAAAAAGAACTGTCCTACGGCATCGCGGTGGCAGTACGGACCATGAAGCAGTCGGATCCAGACATTGACATCCCTGGGAACAAAAACATCTCCGAGAATACCTGTGCACTCATCCGGAGAATACATCAAAACACATAAACACAGCCAAACCCAGAGTTTGGAAAAAGATTCATCCTTAACCGTCTTGGAAGGCTTTTATTCAGCTTATGAGGTCGTTAGTTAGCTTATGAGGTCATTAGCCGCCGACCCCTTCTCAACAGCCCCGAAAACCACCCGCCAAGCATTCTACGACAGGGAAAAAGAACTAAC
>JANWZT010000245.1 GCA_025054515.1 Candidatus Caldarchaeum sp. | reverse complement strand
ACATCGAGCTCAAGGTCCACGGCATGTCGCATCCAGCGAGGATAATCCCTGACAATCCGTTAGTGAAGATCGCCGTCGAGGCGGCCGAAAGGGTTTACGGAAGGAAGCCGGTGGTTCTTCCAAACACGCCTGGCACCGGACCATTGTCTTATTTCGTCAAAGCAGGAATTCCAACCGCCATGGTGTCTGCCTTAGCTCATCCCGGATCTGGGCTACACGCGCCTAACGAAAACATATACCGAGAGCATTTCATCAAATCAATTGAACACCATGCGATGGTTTTCATAAAAGCTGGCGAGCAAGCTTAAAGGCCAACACAGGATGGCTGAGCAGTTTTTTGGCAACTCTTCCGATGTCTAGGCCGTTAGCCAAGTCGAGGATGTCTTCAGCCTGGAATATTCTTGCGAGGGTGTCCAGCTCTTCGTCGGATAGAACCTCGACAGCCCTCATCGCTTTAAGGCTCCTTTTGATGCGGTTCAACCAATTATCGTATAGCTTGTAGAATTCAGACAGCCTCTGTTTCGAAGTGTCGCCTTCAGCAACCGCTTCCGCAGCCACTTTCCCGGCCGCTAGTCCCGCCGAAACCGATGAATGAATCCCGGCCCCGGTCAAAGGAATTACGTGACCGGCCGCGTCTCCGACAAGCAAAACACCGTCGAAAACACTTTCGGATATCGCGCCGCCGATGGGTACTGGGGCTCCGCGGTAGTCGATGATCTTTGCGTTTCCGAGTTCGTCGGAAAACTTCTTCACAAAAGCGTCCAGATAATCTTTGGCAACGGCTCCCCTTACGCCGATGCCGACCTCGGCCAGCTTCTCCGTCCTCGGGAAAATCCATGCATACCCTCCTGGCGCAACCTTGTTCCCGAGGTAAAATCGCACCGCGTCGGGATGCTTAAGCTTGCAGTTCGCCATAATGTATTGAACGGTCGGGATGGGCTCCGGCCTTTCGGTAACACCGATGCTACGGGCCACGGTCGAATTGTATCCGTCAGCGCCTATAACGACTTTTGCCAGATAGGTTTCCCTATTCGTTTTAACCAAATATTTGGAGTTTTCGCGCTTGAC
Organism: Candidatus Caldarchaeum sp.; assembly: GCA_025054515.1. Lineage (GTDB taxonomy): Archaea > Thermoproteota > Nitrososphaeria_A > Caldarchaeales > Caldarchaeaceae > Caldarchaeum. The sequence continues at coordinate 419 of JANWZT010000245.1, read as the reverse complement.
CGCCGTAACCTCTTCGCGGACGTGGATGTCCGCACCATATTCAGCGGCCTGTGCGGCGATTTCCTGTATGAAAAATGATTTGTTTATGTTGTATCCGATTCTTTTGATTTCGATTTCGATCATGCTGGGCGAATAGACAAGTGCGTAAGCTTCGTGCATCACTATGCGGTGGCTTGGTTTAACGCCGGCGGTAACCAGTGTTTCTTGGCTGCAGGCTTCTCCACAGGGCTTGTTAGCCATTATGGTCGGATATTTTTCCAACAGGAGAACATCGGCGCCGTTCATCGCGGCCGATTTGGCGGCGGAAACACCGGCTGGCCCGCCACCGACTACCACCACGTCCCGTTCAATCATGTGCCTCAGAAAATCCCCACTTTATATAAGGTTTGTCAACCAATCACGGCCTGAGCGGACGGATT
>JANWZT010000244.1 GCA_025054515.1 Candidatus Caldarchaeum sp. | reverse complement strand
GTCCAAGCCTGTCACGCATCCGTACTCGCTCTCGAACGGGCGCGGAAAATGAGGCCAGAATGGGTGAGGGAATGGTTCGACTCGGGCCAGAAGAAAGTCGTTCTCAAGGTGAATTCCTTGGAGGAGATGCAGCGGCTGGCGTCTCTTTGTGAAAGGCTTTCTCTGCCTTGGGAAATAGTCGAAGACGCCGGATTGACGGAACTTCCGCCCGGAACGGCGACCGCCCTCGGCATCGGGCCGGCGCCGGAGGAGGAAATTGACAAAGTGACGGGAGCGCTTCCACTGATGTAACTTTATGAGAACGGCTTGAAGCCAGTATCCGATGTATGAACAAAAGCCCTTAGCCGTTTACACTCTCATCATCGTCAACGCAATCGTATGGCTGACAATCAACCTTCTGTTCACAACTCAGACGGCTCTTTCAGCTTTCCTTCTAACCTTCGGAGTGGTCCCCATTTATCTCTTGAACGGCCAAAACCTCTTCAGCCTTTTGAGCTACATGTTTGTCCACGTCGACTTCCTCCATATCTTCCTCAACATGTTCAGCCTTTTCCTCTTCGGAAGAGATGTTGAAGAATATTTGGGAACGAAAAAATTTTTGGCGGTCTATTTTTTCAGCGGAATAATCGCAGCTCTTTTCCACATCTTCTACTTCGTCACCTTTCTTTCGCTGACCTGTTCGCCTTACATGAGGCCCATACCCGTGACCTGCCTCATTCCATCGATAGGGGCCTCGGGAGCCATTTTCGGTATCATGGGCAGCTACCTCATTTTCTTTCCGACTAGGAGGCTTGCGGCATTCCTCTACTTCATACCGGTCATCGCACCCGCTTACGTCATAATCATCGGCTTCATACTTATCCAGACTTTCTTCATGCTGACGACGCCTTTCAGCACGATAGCCTACACAGCACACGTAGGCGGGTTCGTTGCAGGACTCATCGCGTCGATACCCTTCAGAAAACGACGGCCTGAATGGATGCTTTACAGTTAGCAACCTATAAAAATCACCAGCCAAAGGTTATGGCAACAGAGATGTTTGCACCGACTAAGACCCCTTTCCCGGGTCACTACAAGACCGGGAATTTCGGTTTCAGGTTCGCGGATTCTAAATCAATCGTCTCCATGGTTGATGAAACCGAAGTATCGCCGAGAAAAGTCGACGAAACTATCGCCAAATATGGAGTTGGGAAAGTCCACAAAAAGGAAACTTCCAACGGGCTTGAATATTTTCTCTACAGGTTTAGGGATTTCAGGCTGATTCGATTCCTTCTCAACTGGGGTAGGATGGCGTCGTTGTTTCCCGCACACATCACAACAGCCTGTTGCTCCGTCGAATTCGCCGCCACCCATTCGCCTCGATACGACCCGGAAAGGTTCGGATGGCTCCCCGCCACGGGAAGCCTCCGCCAATCCGACGTCGTCGTGGTGGAGGGAACGGTTACATCGAAAATGGCGATGCGTCTTCGGCTTGTTTATGACCAGATGCCTGAGCC
>JANWZT010000243.1 GCA_025054515.1 Candidatus Caldarchaeum sp. | reverse complement strand
TCTACTTGGAGCCGACGGGCAAGCCTGCCGCTGCTGGCTATATCCACGTGCGCAACGGCGCCGGCTGGGAAGGCGAGCTGGAGGAAGAATTCCTCCAGCCCGTTATCAAAAGCCCACGCGAATGCCGCTCCATCGTCATCAAGCCCGAAGACCTGCGTTACAAAATCTTCCTGTGTCACAAAGACAAGTCCGAACTCAAAGGCACAGCCGCCCTCGAATACATCAAATGGGGCGAGACACAAAAATTCCATCTTCGGCCAAGCTGCCGAGGAAGGCAAAGGTGGTGGGATTTGGGTAAACAAAAGCCATTTAACTTCGTTGCTTTGCGATTTAGGCATGAACGCAACTGGACGCCCGTCAACGAGACGCCATATCTGTTGGCAGGCGACATAATGTTTGTGGGCACTTGGACAAACCAGTCGGACGTTTTCGTCAACAATGCGTTAGCGAATTCAACGATTGCGATCTACTTCTCAGAGTTGTACGGGCGTGTTAACCTCGGCGAAGGACTGCTGACTACATACGGGCCTGAAATCCTTAAGTTTTTCTTCGTTCAAGCGCAGGCCTTTTCGAAGGCAGCAAAGGCGGAGCTTCTCAACCGATTCGAGAAGCTTAAGAAAAGAGATGTGCTTCCGGTTTTTCGAGAACTATTTGAGCCCGACCGTCGGGCGTTGGACGACGTGGTGTTTGAGGTGTTGGGGTTGACGGCAGGGGAGCGGGAGGCGGTCTATGAGGCCGTCATCGCCCTGGTCCGCGCCCGCCTCGAAAAAGCCAAAAGTGTGTGATGTTTGGAGGACATGAACATGGCATACGAAATTGATTTTCTAGCAGTAGGCGAGGGTGAACGGTGCGGTGATGCAATCGCTCTCCGTTTCGGAAATCTTGCCGGAAAGCGCGACGAGCAGCAGGTATGGGTTATTGACGGGGGCACAAAGGAGTCCGGGGAGTCGTTGGTTGCCCACATCAAGAAATACTACGGCACGGATCGTGTTGACGTGGTCGCATCCACGCATCCCGACTCAGACCATGCCTCTGGTCTTTCCGTCGTTCTCGAAGAAATGAAGGTCGGGGTTTTGCTGATGCACCAGCCGTGGAATCATGCCGAGGACATCCGTCACTTGTTTGACGATGAGCGCGTCACACCGTCGGGGATTGAGGAACGCGCGTGGAGAGCACTTCAAGACGCCCGTGAACTCGAGAAAATCGCCACGAGAAAGGGCATCAAAATCATCGAGCCGTTTTCTGATAACGGTGACATTGAATTTTCCCCGCAAGCCAAACTTTACATCCTCAGTCCAAGCGTGGCGTTCTACAGGCAGCAGCTCGCGAATTTTCGCTGTATGCCTGATACCACAAAAATGGCTGCGATGGCGCGAATCTTGGAGGCGGTTCTTGCGACGGGGAAAGCAGTAGCGCGTGCCGTCGAAACATGGTTCAAGGAAACGCTCGCCGATCCAGAACCAAACGCCACCAGTGCGGAAAACAACTCATCTGTTGTTTTGTTGTTCGAGC
>JANWZT010000242.1 GCA_025054515.1 Candidatus Caldarchaeum sp. | reverse complement strand
GTCTCGAGCATTTCTTCATCCTCCAGCTGGTCAACGGAGCCGACGTGTCTAAAAGGCGTCACCATAACATGTCCGTTGTTGTAGGGATAGAGGTTCATGATGATGAGGGCGTGGCGCCCGCGGTAGACAACGTATCTCTTGCTGTCGTCTTTTTCCGAGGCTGCTGCACAGAAGATGCAACCCGGCTCATCTTTCGCCTCTTTGATGTACGCCATTCTCCACGGAGCCCAAAGCCTGTCCAATTCATCGCCAAATGTCCAAACTTTGATTTAAGTTATCGTCTTCGAAAAAACGGAGCCAATCGGGTTTGAGTTTGGCGGCAAAGACGCTGCCGGTCAGGATGTTTTCGGCGGAGGCGATAAAAGTTCTCAACACGTTCACCGGAACGACAAATACGTCATCTACTTTACGGGAGGCAGGTTCGTAGAGCGACACGACCACCGGGGCGAAAAAGATTAGGTAGTCTCCTGCGTATTTTTTCTCGAAAAAGGCTTTTGTCAGATATGTTCTTTGTTTGGCTTTGTCAATTATTGACCGAAGGCTTTTTCCCGACAGCCGTTTGTTCCATCGTTTGCAGTCGATGACAAGGCAGAGCGAAGGATACGCCGATAGCACGTCGATTTCCGCTCGTCGCCCTAAATAGCTGAGTCGAACGTTGGTTCGGTAACTTAGTCCGGAAAGCCGGCAGACAGTTGCGACGAACGCCTCCAGCTCTTTCCAAGAAAGAAGTTGGGCTACTCTCTGAGGTTCTATACCAAGCCGGATGGCTTCGACGCCGAGTAGAACCTTCAACGACTGCGGCGGAAGGCCCCGGCTTATGAACGGCTCTACAGCGTCGATGACGTCGTTCAAGTCAGCACCAGCTTCCGACGCCAACCTCAGGATGTCGAGAGTTTGGCCGCTGTCCAGCATTCTCATCGCTGTTTCGATAATTTTTCCCCGAACATAGTTATCTGAAGAGGTCTTCATGTTCGTCTCTGACGATCGCGGAAGCCGGAACGCTTGTCCGGTCGTAGCTGTATCCTCTGACGACTGCGGCTGGTATTCCTTCATCCGCCTCTCCCATTACCAACCCCGCCGCGGATGCGATTTCATCAGCGACACAAATCACTTTCGAGCGGAGAACCCTTCCATAGAGGTCTCTGTCACCACGCAAGTCGGCCAATGGGTTGATTCCGCTGCAGCCGACCGCCACGTTGACGGAACCCTTGCGGAAAGGCCTTCCAAAGCTGTCGGTGATGATTACGGCAACATCTACGTTGGCAAGGTTTTTTATCTCCCGCCGGATTTTACGGGCAGATTCGTCCGGGTCGTCCGGCAGAGATATTACGACGTCGGCGCCTCCGGAGTTGGAGGCATCAACTCCGGCGTTGGCACAAACGAAGCCGTGTTTTGTTTCGCAAACGATGACGCCGTGGCCGATTCTAACAATTTTTTTCGAGTTGCGGAGGATGACTTCGACGTGGCGTGGGTCTTTTCCTGTGAGTCGACCGTGTTGGACGGCGAAATCCGAAGGCTGAATTTCA
>JANWZT010000241.1 GCA_025054515.1 Candidatus Caldarchaeum sp. | reverse complement strand
AAAGATCCCCTCTGGCCTTCTCGTCACGGTCAACGCAGCCAAAATCCCGAGAATGATAGGGAGGAAAGGATCGATGCTCCAAATCCTGCGGAAGGAGACCGGTTGCGATTTCTGGGTCGGCCGCAACGGGTTGGTTGTGGTGAACGGTCCGAATCCGTCGAATGAGTTTGCCGCTGTGGCGGCGGTTAATTTAATTGAACGCGAAGCCCATACAGTGGGCTTGACCGAAAGGGTGGTGCAGTTGCTAAGAAAGTTGAGAGGAGGAGATGTTAAAGATGAAGTTGATAAATGAAAATGGCTTAAGGGTGGATGGTAGGCGACCTGACGAATTAAGGAAGCTGCGGCTGGAAGTAGGAGTTTTGGAGAAGACCGACGGCTCCGCCTACGTCGAGCTTGGCGGAACACGGATTTACGCTGGCGTCATAGGTCCGAGAGAAGCTCATCCCAAGCATCTTGAGCTTCCCGACAGAGCCGTCATCAACTGTAGATACCACATGGCTTCTTTCAGCGTAGACGAGAGGAAACCACTCGGCATGACGAGGCGAGAGGTCGAGCTTTCAAAGGTTTTACGAGAGGCTTTGGAGACCGTGGTCTTCCTCGAAGAGTTTCCGCGAATGATGATAGATATTTTCGTCGAAGTTATTCAAGCCGACGGCGGAACTCGGACTGCGGGTATCACAGCGGCTTCTCTGGCGCTTGCCGATGCTGGTGTGCCCATGGCTGACTTGATATCTGCGGTAGCTGTGGGAAAGGTTGAAGGAACCCTGGTTCTCGACATCAACGAACTCGAAGACAAATACGGTGAAGCAGACATGCCCGTCGCCATGGCACCGAACCTAAACTCGATAGTGTTGCTCCAGCTGAACGGCCGGATGACAGCCGACGAAATATCCAAAGGGCTGGAAATGGCTCAGACAGCCATCAAGCAAATACATCAGACGCAGGTCGAAGCGCTTAAACGCCGCTACAAGGTCGAGCCGGAGGGGTTGGAAACATGAGCCTCGGAATGGAAAAGCGTGAATATAGCATAAAAATCATGAAAAACAAAGTTTACGACTTGCTGAAGCTCGGCAAAAGGATAGACGAAAGAGATCCTCTCCAATACCGTGAAATAACCTTGTCGACAAAAGTTGTTGAAAAAGCGGACGGGTCTTCGCTGGTTTCGTTGGGTAAGACGAAAATCCTCACGGGAATCAAAGTTGAGGTCGGCAGCCCATTCCCTGACAGGCCCAACGAAGGTGTTTTTACCGTAAACGCCGAGCTGCTGCCCCTCGCTTCCAAAAGCTTCGAACCGGGGCCGCCGGACGAAAGGGCAATAGAACTTTCGAGAATCGTCGACCGCGTCATCCGTGAAAGCAAGGCCATCGAACTGGACAAGCTGTCGATTTTAGCTGGACAGAAAGTTTACATGATTTACATCGACTGCTACGTTCTCGACTATGACGGCAACTATTTCGACGCCGCGGTTCTTTCCGCCGTCTCTGCTCTGGCTTCGATGACGCTACCTGTCTATCGTGTGGTCGACGG
>JANWZT010000240.1 GCA_025054515.1 Candidatus Caldarchaeum sp. | reverse complement strand
TCGACAGCCGCCGTTATAAAAGTAGGGCAGTGGATTTCCACGAACCCGTGTTCGTCGAACCAATTTCTTATGCTTCGGACAAGGTTTGAACGGACCCGGTATATGGCCGCTGCTCGTGGACTCCGTATAAATAGGTGCCTGTTTTCGCTGAGAACCCGCGGCCCAACACCCTTTTTAATGGGAAACTCCTCCACCGACCTCGACAGAACCTGAAACCTACGCCCTCGTACTTCGACGCCCCCCGGCGCCCTCGCATCATGAACCACCAGACCTGTGACCATGACAGCCGATTCTCGCCCAACTTCAGCGGCTGAATTGAAATCGGAATTCGGCAGGTCTTGAGCCCTTAAGGTAACTTGAACCGTACCGTAGCCGTCGCGGAGGTCGATGAAAAGAAGCTTCCCGTGAAGCCTCTTCGAACGCACCCACCCCCGAAGGGTCACTTCGGTGCCGTCGGCGAGCCCGTAAACGTCCTTCGACTCGACCAACATCCTGAAACGTGAGGTCCTGTCCAATATATAGGGCTACATGATCACGGTGCCCTCTTTTACCTCTGCTTCCGGGATGACTGGCACGACCCTGTCCTCCGTCTCGACGGCGGTCAACAGCATAGCCTCCGAAATCTCGCCCCTTATTTTCCTCGGCTCAAGATTCGTCACGAAAACAAACTGTCTACCGACGAAATGTTCCGGCGAATAGAGCGAGGCAAGCCCCGTCAACACGATCTTGTGCACGTCGCCGAACGAAACGTTCAGCTTCAGCAGTTTGTCGGACCCTTTGACTCTTTCAGCGTGGACAACTTTTCCGACCTTCATCTCAACTTTCTTGAACTCGTTGATCGATATCATGGCCGATATCACTGAAAAAGCACTAATAAAAATTATGCACAAGGATTTTCTACAATTTTTTCAGAAAATTTTTTAAGTTTCCGAAAACAATTTGTTAACGAGCCGAAGATGGCGAAGAAAAAAACGGCGAAGAAAGCGGCTAAGAAGAAGCCGGCGAAGAAGGCGAAAAAGGCGAAAAAGCCCGCGGCTGCTCCACCAGCACCAGAAGCAGCTCCCCAAAGTTCTGCCTAAATCTTTAAAATTCCTTCCCCTTTTTATTCATCATCTGGCCAGTCCCAGTATCTTTTCCTCCTGACTACAACTGGTCTAATGACAGGTTTGGGAGCTGTGGATTCGACGATAGATGATGTGACAAGAGCTGAAACCAGTGGTAGAGCGAACAGCATCAGGAAGTTCATCGGCCCATCCAGTATGATCTGATGCGCCAGCCACGTTAGGTAGTTTTCCCAGTTGATTGCGTTTGGGATTCTGGGGAGTGTGTAGGCGGCGAGCCCGACCACGGTCAGATAGGTAATAGTCGCCGTGAGGAGGGACGGTATTACGGATTCTTTGGCTTTTCGGGTTACGAGTCCCGCTACGATGCCGCCGATTATCCATGCGACGACAGGCAAGAGACCAAGATGCTGTGCGGTGTTGGAAGGGGGGATGTAGGAGGGGGCTCCGACAGCTGAAGAAAGGGGGGT
>JANWZT010000023.1 GCA_025054515.1 Candidatus Caldarchaeum sp. | reverse complement strand
ATCGAAGCTCTAACAAAAATAGGTTTCCTCCAAAAACCCGTCGATACATCTAAATTTTTGTTGGAAGCATAGGCGAAGGAGACAGCCGTTGATGATAGATGCCTTTTGCCACATATTTCCCTATAGGTTCATAAAGGATTTTGTAAAAACGTTTATACCAAGGCTTCTGAGGTTCATGGAGATTACGACGCCAGAGGCAACTGCGCATTTCGTAGACCCGCAGCTGCGCATTCGCTACATGGAGAGATACGGAATCACGGCAGAAGTTCTCAGTATATCGCTGCTGGGGCATGGATAGGATAGAATACCTGAGAAAGACCTGCTAAAGTTGACGAAACTAGCTAATGACGCTATGGCTAGTATTTCGGAAAAATATCCGGAGAAACTTATCCCCACAGCATGGCTTCCTAGTTTAGAGGGGGTTTTTGTAGACGAGCTGAACAGGTGTGTGAGGGACCTTGGAATGAAAGGTTGTATGATTTACAGCAACATCGGAGGAAAACCTGTGGACTTACCTTCGTTTATTGAGTTTTACAAAACTATGTCGCAGCACGACCTGCCAATACTTCTACATCCACTTGGTTATCCATACTACTCTTGGATTCATGAACATAGGGTAGGCGAATCCCTAGGCTAGCCTTTCGACACATCAGTTGCGATGTGCAGGCTTGTGTTCGGTGGCGTGTTGGACAAATTTCCGAACCTCAAAATAGTGACTCACCACTTGGGCGGCATGATTCCACACTTCAGCGAACGGATAAGGTTATTTTACGACGGTGTTTTATCCGAGCCGGATGTTTATGGAGAAGCATCAGACTATTTCCCTGTTCCGCTCAAAAAACATCCAATTGAGTACTTCAAGTCATTCTATGCTGAAACAGTTATAGGTGGAAACACAGCTGCCATTAAATGTGCGCTTGATTTCTTTGGAGTAGACCACGTGGTTTTCGCCACCGACTACCCGTTCGGCCCTCGCAAAGGAGATTTATTTACAGAATCATCCATTCATTCCGTCAGAGCACTTGAATTAAACGGCGAGGACAAGGATAAGATATTTTTTAAGAACACTCAGAGTATTTTCAAACTGTAGTTTTTGAGAAGCTGATATCCTTTAAATACTGCTATTCTACTCAAAAATATATGTTTTGGAGAAAGATTCATGACCGCAGAGCTGTATCCAGAGTCTTCGCCATCATAATCTCGGTGGTGGTTGTTGCAGCTGCAGCTGGCGGTATACTATACTACACCACGGTCATCCAAGCCCCGAGAGCTCCTGAAGTGATAAAGATAGGATGGCCGGTGCCTTTAACCGGCCCGATAGCTGCCTTCGGCGAGCCCGACCCATGGGTTGCTAAGCAAATTGAGGAAATAGTTAACCGAGACGGCGGCGTGTTCCTATCTGAATACAATAAAAGAGTCCCCATAAAGATCATAATGAGGGATACGAAAAGCGACCCTAACTTCGCAGCTACGGTGGCTGAGGAGTTGATTACCCGTGAGAATGTCGACCTCATAGTCGTCTTACACACGCCTGGCACTACTGTCCCAGTCAGCGGGGTATGTGAGCGGTACAAAGTGCCTTGCATAGTCTACGATACACCGGTTCTGTCTTGGATTCAAGGAGGCCCGTATCAATGGTCGTTCCTTGCGTTCTGGACTGAAATCGATGTTGCAAACGTGTTCGTGGGTATTTGGGATAAGCTTGGAGCCAGAACCAACAAGGTAGTTGCCGGTATCTGGAGCGATGACCCTGACGGCCGTACATTCAGAGAGTTGACGATTACATTGGCTAGAGCCAGAGGATACACAGTAATAGACTCCGGTGTAGTGCCCTACGGAACTCTAGACTTTTCGTCATACATCCGCGAGTGGCAGTCGAAGGGTGCTGAAATCCTGACAGGAAACCTGATTCCGCCGGATTTCGCTGCTCTATGGAGGCAATGTAGGGAACTCGGGTTCATACCGAAGGTTGCAACGATAGGGAGGTCGATACTCTTCCCCTCATCAGTTGAGGCGCTCGGTGGAGACTTGGGTGTAGGGCTAACTACTGAGGTATGGGTGCATAAGGTGTCGCCGTTTAGGTCTTCGCTAACAGGGCAAACTCCTCGGGAGTTAGCTGATGCATACGAAAGAGCCACAGGGAAGCAGTGGTCTACTCCTCTGATATTCTCTCACGCAGCATTCGAAAACGCCATAGATGCATTGAGGCGTGCCGGCAGCTTGGATAAGACAAAGATACGCGACGCTATAGGGAACACTAACTTGAACACAATAGTTGGAAACATCAACTTCAAGAAAAGCAAGACGGAAATACTGTCGCCCGAGGAATTAGCACTGTACAACAGATACAAGCCGCTAATCGACTATCAGAACAGTTATTCTATAACTCCTGTAATTGGCGGTCAGTGGGTTAAGGGTACGAAATGGCCCTACGAGTTGGAAGTGGTGTTCAACTGGAAATACGACAACATTCCTGAAACGGCCGATGTGAAAACAATCCCAGAACTCCTAAGAAGATAAAATTCTTTTTTCTTTTTGCTTGAATTTTTTGCATCAGTTAAGCTGTTGTGGATATTTTTTCTGCTCCTTAGCCCAGCCATAAATACGTTTATAAAGACGTTGTTCCGCCGTTTCCGGTAGCGGTGTAATTTGTCAAGTCCTTACAAACACGGAATGCTTGATGAAAAGGACCTAGGAAGACCGGAAGATGTTCTAAAAAAGATACCCCCAAAATTCTGGGGACACACTGTAGATATTTTCGACTTGTCGCATCCATTCAGCGAAAAGACGCCAACATGGCCCTTCGTAGCGGAAAACGCTCAGATTACGAGAATACGTTCACATGCAAAAGACAGGGTGTTAGCGCATAAAATTACACATACCATGCACATGTCTACCCACACTGACGCCCCTCTCCACGTAGAAGAAGGCTTCCCAGCGATTGATGAGGTACCGCTTGACAGATACGTGGGGGAGGGTGTGGTAGTGTCAATAGCCAAAAAGAAGTGGGACGTAATACAGCCTGAAGACTTGGAACGTGTAGACCCTCCGATTGAAAAGGGCGACATCGTGATAATCAACACCGGTTGGCACCACTACTATGGCGATAGCGTCACATACTTCTGCTACGCACCCGGATTATACAAAGAAGCTGGTGAATGGTTTGTTAGAAAGCAGGTAAAAGCCGTAGGCGTCGACCTTCCTGCGATGGATCATCCGTTGGGGACAAGGCTTGCCCAAGGTGCTGGACATCCACCGCTCATGCCGTGGTTGCTTGAAGAATACAAGAAGGAAAAAGGAAGAGACGTCTATCAAGACTTTCCATACTGGGAACCATGTCATAGAATATTGTACACACACGGCATCATGGGGTTCGAAAACATCGGTGGAGAGGTTGATAAAGTAACTGGGAAACGCTGTTTGATAGTTGCCACACCGCTAAAATGGGTAGGAGGAGACGGTTCTATGGTCCGTCCCATTGCAATAGTTAGGAGATAGCTGCAGCCATGGACCTGACTAAACTATTTCGATTGGATGGAAGAAAAGCAGTCGTTGTTGGTGGGGCCGGAGGAATAGGTGCTGCTTTATCTAAAGGTCTTGCGATTTACGGTGCAGACGTCGTAATATCAAGTCGGAACATAGAAAGGCTGAAAGAAATTGCTGGAAATTTACAATCAGAGACAGGCAGAGACATTGTTCCAATCCAAGCAGACGCCACCATTGACTCCGACGTTGAAAGACTCGTGAAAGAAACTTTGTCAATATTTGGTACAGTGGATATTCTCGTGAACTCTCAGGGAATCAACATTAAAGCTGATGCCTTAAATTTTTCAACAAACGATTGGACAAGGTTATTCGACATAAATGTGAAGAGCATTATGCTTACATGTAGGGAGTTTGGGAAAGTCATGGTGCAGAAAAAATATGGTAAGATCATAAACGTCTCATCCGTGAGAGGTGCCCGAGCCACAAAATGGCCTGGTAATCTTGGATACTGTACTTCGAAAGGAGCAGTAGACATGTTCACCAAAGCTTTGGCGGCTGAGTTCGGGGTTCATAACGTGAACGTAAACGCGATCGCCCCCGCATTAGTTGATACTGGGTTTTCACCTACCTTGAAGGATACGGAGAGGTTAAAACTCTACACGAGCAATATTCCAATGGGTAGGATAGCTTTTTTGGAGGATTTGATAGGTGCCTGCGTTTTCCTCGCTTCACCTGCTTCAGACTTTATCAACGGCCAGATAATCTACATAGACGGCGGGCTGACGACAATTGGGTGACAAGGCTGAAGACTGTAGATCAGATGTGGGGAATTGGAGAACGCCGTTAAGCTGGGTCAGTAGTTTTAACTTCAGCGACGAGGTTAGAAACCTCCTAAACCTTCCTCCAAAAGTGGTGCTGCACGACGTCACACTGCGAGACGGTGAACAAACCCCCGGAGTTGTTTTCAGGAAAAGTGAAAAAGTTGAGATAGCGCTTAGACTAGATGAGCTTGGGGTTCCTAGAATAGAGGCTGGCTTTCCAGTAGTCTCGGATGAGGATAAAACAGCTGTCAAAGAAATAGCACACCTTGGCACGAAAGCAAAAATCTTCTGTCTCTCACGTTTAGCGGTCAGCGATGTTAACTTAGCGTTGGAATGTGATGTGGATGGAGTTGTTTGCGAAGGTTCTACAAGCGATGTACATCTGAAGTATAGACTAAACACTACGATAGATGAGATAGTTAAAAAGGCTGTGGAAACACTAGATTACGCAAAAGCACACGGTCTCTACGCCAATTTCATGAGTGTCGACAGCACCAGAACAAATTTGGAAAGCCTCGTAAAAATCATTAACACTATAACTGAAAATACGAAGGTAGATAGTGTAACCATAACTGACTCTTACTGTGCACAACATCCTCTTGCATTCATGGTTTTCATTAAAAAAATAAAAGAACGGACTAAAATTCCTTTGGAGGTTCACTGCCACAATGAATTAGGGCTGGCTGTAGCAAACACCTTGATGGGTGTGGCTCAAGGTGCTGAAGTGGCCCACGTCAGCGTGAATGGGTTAGGTGAAAAGACTGGAAACGCTTCTCTTGAGGAAACAGCGGTTGCTTTAAAACTCCTATTCGGAATAGACACAGGAATAACCTATGAAAAACTTTATGAACTTTCGCAGCTCGTTCAAAAACTTTCAGGCTTCAAGGTGGCGTTAAATAAACCAGTCGTCGGAGATTACGCCTTTGCACGTGAATCTGGGCTTGTGGTGTACGGTTTACTAAAATATCCCTTATCGGTGCAAAGCTACAACCCTGAACTGGTGGGAAATTCTACGAGAATACTGATTGGGAAGAAAAGCGGGAAGGAAAGCATAAAGTATAAACTCAAGGAATTAGGAGTCCATTTAGAAGAAGATTCTTTGATTGAAAAAATCCTCTTCGAGGTTAAAAAGCAGAGCATGGAAAAAAAGAGGGCGCTCATCGATGACGAGTTTTTAGAAATAACCAAGAAGATATGCAGTTAAACATCGAATTTGCTCTGGATCCTTAGAATTTCCAGTATCGTTTCATTTCTTTTCTTGAGCACTTTTTCCAGATAGTCCTTAGGGTAGGTGTAGAAGCCCTTGCCGGTTTTAACGCCCAATTCTCCGTTCTCGACCATTGAAACCAGCCTTCTAATCGGAGTGAACCGTTCACCCAACCTTTTAGATAGATAATCGTGGGCGTGCAGGAATACGTCAAGACCGCCGAGGTCTGCAATTTGGAAAGGCCCAAACAGTGGGTACCTCATTCCAAGAGTAAGTTTTACAATCTTGTCTAGGTCTGATGCAGAAACTAGTCCCTCATCGTAGATTTTCATAGCCTCCGCAAATAGTGCAGCTTGAAGACGAACTCCAACACCTCCCGGCGAGTCTTTACACACAACAACTTGTTTCTTAAGCGTTTTAGTGAATAAATTAACCACACGTTCTATAATCTCGCTATTGAAGTCTGTTCTGATAATTTCAACCAACGGCATAAGATAAGGTGGATTCCACCAGTGTGTTCCAACAACCCGTTGTTTCCTGTTTACTCTTTGAGCAATTTCAGATATTTTGAAAGACGAAGTGTTTGAGGCCAGTATTACTTCTTTCCCGCAAATCTCGTCAAGCTGCTTAAAAAGATTAATTTTTAGTTCAAGAGATTCCGAGACGGCTTCAGTGACTATTTCAGCGTCTTTCACCGCATCTTCAAGCGAAGTTGTCATCGATATTCTTTCGAGGATTTTATTTTGGTCTTCATTTTTTAGTATCTGCAACCTAGAAAGCTCGGCTAAAATGTTCTTAATATTCTCTAAACTTTTTTTGAGGACTTCCTCGAAATCGAAAAGCATTACTTGATACCCCGCCGCAGAATAAGCTATCGCTATACCACTCCCCATCAACCCAGCTCCTATAACAGCTGTTTTGTACATTCAGGTCATGTTTTCACATCTTTAACATTATATAGCTTTAACTAGAGTCAGCTAATCAAAATGTAGCGACGGTGATAATTCTAACAGCTTCTCCTCAGCATCATCTATTATCTTGACACCCATCTTCATAAATAATTCAGACAAAATCCTCACCTCTTCGGTGGTAGGCGGAGGCATGGGCGGCCGCATGTAAGGAGATGGAATCAAACCACGCAACCAAGTCGCAATTTTATACCTGACATGAAGTCTTGAGTAGTCAGAATATACATATTCGTGCAGCTCAGCTAATCCATTGTTCCATATTTGTTTCGCTAGAGCTAGGTTGTCGTTCTTTGCTGCTTTGATATGCTCCATCATATGCTCTAAGGCATAATTGAACGAACCGCTTACTGCGCCATCGAAAAATCCGGACGCAATAGCTTCATGAAAATACACCCCTGGTGCACACAGCAATCCGACATGGTTTTTCAGTTTTCTCAATCCACGTGCTATGATTTTGTATCCCTCCCAGTTGTAGGTCATTTTCCATCCAACTATGTTCGGGATGTTGTTGCATATCATTACTGTAGACTCTAGCGGCAATCCAACACCGTATGTTGGAGTAAAGTTGGCTACGGGGTGAACGATTATTGGTAAGTTTGCTGCTTTGGTGATTTCCTTCAGTATATTGAGCCACACTTCTGGGTACTTGATGGGGTTCCATGCTATAGTAATGTCCAGAGCACCCATAGGCGGGAGGAAGAACAAGCCGTCGACACCCATGCGCATGGCCATTCTAGCTTCTTCGCATGTCCCTCTCGTGGTTGTGTCAATAACACCTGTGAACACAGGCACCCTGCCTTTGCTTTCCTCAAGGGCTATCTCTATATTCCGTTGTTTTTCCTCCCTCGATAGATAAAATACTTCTCCTGCTTCTGGATTGATGATTATACCAATACCTAGGTCAATGTATTCCTTTTGGAGGAAGTACCTAAGGAGAGTTCTTAGAGCCTGCTCGTCGACTTCAAAGCTGTAAGGTTTGAAAGGCGTCACCACAGCAACGTAGAGCCTGTCGTATCTACCATCACTCCACTATTTCAAACATCTTTCGATAGCAGTGCTTTAATATAAAAATTTAGCTATGAGGACTGGCAGAGCTGCTAACGGAGTGGTAGAAAGCTTAAAATATAAACCGTTAATCAAAGCTTTACATAAGCATGATCCGTGTTAAGTTAGACGATGCAAAACCTTACGAGGCGGCTGGACATTTTAAGATGGTTCCTTTAAGGTTGCAGCATAGAGATACTACTGGTGTTCGGTCGTTCTGGGTTGGATTGTCGTATTTTTTACCCGGAGGCGGTGCCGAGCCCTCGGTGAGCGACACCGACAAAGTCTATGTCCTCATATCGGGCAAGCTTACGATAATTGGAGGAAACGGTGAAGAAATAACGTTAGAACCCATGGATACACTCTACATCGCCCCCGGTGAAAAGAGAAGCATTATCAATAAAACAAACACCCCCGCAACAATGCTGGTAATAAGCGCCTACCCTGATAAAAAGTGACGACCATGAGCTGGTCTACATACTCTTCCGAGGAAGAGTATCGGAAACATCTTGCTGAACGTGTAAGAAGCGGTTCCCTTGGTTTTCGTAAGCTTTTCGACCTATCCGGCAAGGTAGCAATAGTGACAGGCGGGGGAGGAGGCTTGGGTAGACCAACAGCCCTCGGCCTGGCCGACTTTGGGGCCGATATCGTTGTAGTAGGAAGGACCTTGGAGAAACTAGAGGAGGTCAGAAAAGATGTGAAACAACTGGGAAGAGAATGTTTAGCTGTCCCCTGTGATATTTCCAAAGCTGAAGAAGTCGAAAGAATGGTGAAGGAAACGGTGGATAGATTTGGGAAAATAAACATACTTGTTAACTATGCGGGTGTAAACATTCCAAAGCCTGCTGAAGAATATCCGCTCGAGGATTGGAAGACGGTGATGGACACAAACGTCACAGGTATTTTTTTGGTTTGTAGAGAGGTGGGAAAGCAGATGATACAGCAGAAGCAAGGGAAAATAATCAACATATCCTCAGTTAGAGGTGCCTACGGGCTACCACGAAACTACATAGCCTACTGTACCAGTAAAGGCGCTGTAAACATGCTGACTAGACAGCTTGCCTGCGAATGGGCTAAGTTCAATATACAGGTAAACGCAATAGCGCCGACTGTAATAGCGACACCGTTAACATCCCATATAATGAAAAACCCGGAACTCTCGCAAACAATGTTGTCGAGAATACTGGTAGGCAGGTGGGGATACCCCGACGACTTGATAGGCGCCGTAGTGTTTTTCGCATCCGATGCTTCAAACTTCGTTACTGGTCAGATACTGTATGTTGATGGTGGAGTGACTAGCTGGGCCTAGTCTACCTTTCTTTTCTTCACTATTGCTATAAGCCTTACTATTGAGCCGTCTCCCCCGATCCACTTTATCGGTAGCCCAGCTATGAAACACCTCTTTCCCGTAACCTTATCTATGTCGCCCCCCACGTTTTCCCAGCCCATTATGCCGTGGGTTAACAACAACCTATGACACGGCTCCCAGTAAGGAAAGTCTTCTCTTACATCTCTCCCTGTCTCTTTTTTGTACTCGTCTAGAAGCCACGGAACAACTATGTTCCTCTCGTCGCCACCTTCTTGATGCCACACCTCTCTAGTGCCAAGCGGGTGGTCCAACGCTTGAGTGTCTATACCCACAGCCTTTACACCCTTTTTGACAAACCATTCACCAGCTTCTTTGTAAAAGCCTGGAGCGTAGCAGAAGTATTTCACCGTGTCGCCCCAGTACTTGTGCCAGCCTGTGTTGACTATTACGATGTCGCCCTTTTCGATAGGGGGATCAGCCTTCTCCAAGTCCTCCGCAGTTATCACGCCCCATTTTCCTTTGGGGATGGAAACAATCACACCGTCTCCCATGTATCTCTCAACAGGTATTTCGCCCGTTGACGGAAACCCCTCTTCTACATGCACTGGTGAATCAGCGTGTGTGGAGACGTGCATTACAGTGGTTATTTGCTGCGATAAAACCCTCGATTTGGCGTGGTAATGAACACGTTCAATCTTGACGTCTTGAAAGTACGGCCAGAGCGGAACCCCTGGACCAAATGGATGCGACAGGTCGTAGACCTCCACTTCTTCGCCGAAAAATTTCACAATTGGTTTTACAAGAACCTCCTCAGGCTTACCAATGTACTTCGAGTCCAGCAGCCCATGTAAGTATTTAGTGTCGACTTCGAACTCCTTCATGTTCGTAGGTCAGAGCTCACTCGACTTTTACTTAAATATTTCTTAGTTTGATGCCGAGTCGTTGTATGTAAATTGCTAGGTATTTCTTGTTCTTCTTATTTTTTTATTCTGAAAAAGTAAGGTAGCAGGACCGCAAGGTTGCTCATTTCCTCAACACAGTGCTGAAATAGGTTTCTGGCAATCTCAGTATTAGCGTTCTCAAGCCAGAAACGACTCCTCATTTCACATCCTAAATAAGTGTCTCTAACATAGTGTGTCATAACTCCGAGTCGCAGACCACGGTCTCTGTCGTAAATGTACGCCACCATAGCTGTTGCATTCGCATCTTTAAACTTAGAAGTATCGTAAAGGAGTGATGGTTCTTGAAAGTTTATTTTTAGCTTGTAGACTGGAGGTTTCCCACCTAGGGTCTCGTCAACAATGTGGCTTGCGCCGATGTAGTTTCCCGAAGACCATTTTTCATCCCACTCTCCGCGAACATGGTCAACATTATGCCATAGTTTGTAGATGGCTGTGTGTTCCCGGGGTGATAAACCATGTGCAAACCACCATTCGACCATGTCCTTTCTGCAGTAGTGCATCCTTGTTAAAGCAGCAACCAATAGAATGTTGTTGTCTAAGTTTTTGAAACCGCTTTCAAAAGGAAGGTAGCCGGGTTGAAGCAATTGAGAAGCTTCGTCTCTTGCTAAATCAATTATACTCGGCATTGGCCGTCCTACATAATGTCGTCGAATATAAATTTTATTAAAAAAGTCCAGCTGACTGAAACAAAAAGATAACATGAATGAGGTTGAAGCTGAAAAATCTGAATGAAAAAGATCCTGCACTGATGACGAGTCGGTTTGATTCCCAATCGGCTGCCGAGGGGGTTTACCATTCAAACAATTTAAATAAAAGTTAGGTTTTTGGACTTCATGGATTCAACCCAATCAAGTAGATACATAGGTAAACCTTTCCCAAGCCTAGTAGGCCCGAACATCGTGTGTGGTTCGGCGAAATATTTAGACGATTTGTATGAAGAGAATGTCCTTTACCTTGGTTTTTCGAGGAGTGCTCATCCTCACGCAAAAATAAAAGTTGATGTTAAAGAGGCTAAGAGCCTGCCGGGAGTTGTCGAGGCTTTAACAGGCGAGGATATAGTCAAAATGATGCCATGCTACCCTCCTTTTTTCAAGGACCTTCCGGGAATAAAATACTGGCCAGCGTATGGCTTGGCGGTTGATGTTGCTAGGTATGCCGGTGAACCCCTTGCAGCTGTGCTGGCTGACGACCGATATGCGTTAGCTGATGCGCTGGAGGCTGTCAAAGTGGACTACGCACCGCTACCCGTTGTGTCCGACATCGAATCATCCCTAGACGGTCGAGTGCTGCTTTATCCAGAGTGGGGAGACAACATAATCTTCAGTTTTACGATCAAGGCAGGAGACGTCGAGAAGGCATTCAAGGAATCGGACATTGTGATAGAGGAAAGGATCAAGGTTCATAGACACACTGCGGCGCCTATGGAGCCAAGAGGCTACATGGCTAAGTTTGAGAAGGCTTCTGGAACGTTAACTTATTACGCGTCGACTCAGCAACCTCACACGCTCAGGACTTTGTTGAGCGAGATGCTTGGAATTCCAGAGAACAAGATACGTGTAATCCAGCCTTATGTGGGGGGAGGGTTCGGTGTCAAGACCCCATTCTATGCTGAGGAGGCGCTTGTGGCCTTTCTTGCTATGCGGGTTGGTGGGGCGGTAAAATGGGTAGAAACGAGAAGAGAACACTTTGTTTCTACTGGGCATGCAAGGGATCAAGTTCACAACATACGAGTTGGTGCTAGTAAGGACGGCGTTGTTTTGGGGTTGAGCGACCGGATCTACGCTGATTTCGGTGCATTCTTCCCCACCCAAGGATACGCCCAGCTACTGGTTTCTGCTAAATACATCACAGGACCTTACGCAATAAGGAACCTTCATGTAGAAGGCTATGGATGCGCAACCAATAAGACTCCCTACGCTCCGTACAGAGGTTTCGGTAAAGAGAGTGCATGCGTCGTATACGAGCGTATGATGGATCTTGGTGCACGCGACCTTGGTTTGGACAGGGTTGAGGTCAGGCTGAAGAACCTTATTCCCAGCGATGCGTTTCCATACAAAACGGCTACTGGTGCCGTGTATGACAGTGGCGACTATGTGGGTCTTTTGACTAAGGTGCGTGAGTTAGTGGATTATGAAAAATTCAAAGAGTTTAAGAGAAGCAAAAGAGAGCAAGGCCGTCTAATCGGTTTAGGGATAGCTGTGGCCGTCGAGCCGAGTGGTGCATCTATACCGAATTCGCTTGCACAAGGTTATGACGCTACAACAATCCGCATAGACCCTTCGGGGAAGGTGACTGTGTTGACTGGCGTGACGTCAAGCGGCACAGGCAATGAGACCGCTATTGCTCAAGTTGTGGCCGAGGTGCTAGGGGTTAATCTAAGCGATGTAACAGTTATACAGGGCGATACTGCTATCTGTCCATACGGTCTGGGAACGTTTAGCAGCCGTGCATCAATAGTTGGTGCTTCGTCGGCTTTTCAAGCCGCTAAAGAAATTAGGGAGAAAATTTTGAAAATAGCCTCTAGCATGCTA
>JANWZT010000239.1 GCA_025054515.1 Candidatus Caldarchaeum sp. | reverse complement strand
AAGCGGAAGTTTGCCAGAATAATTCTTGTATTCGGAGATGACAGTCTCCACAACGTTCTCGAACCCTGATTCAGATTTGTTGAAATAGCCGGTTCCTGAACCTTCTCTGTAGTATCTTGATAGGTCTTTTATCAGATTCGAGAACGGGATGTGGGAGACGACTTTTTCGGAGACAGCGCGGAAAATTCCCTTCCAAGTGCTTCCCGGTATAAGATAGTAGGGCTGCCCGTCTTTACCGCGTACGGTGACCACCATGTTCTTCTCATCGAGCCCTAGGCCGCCGACGTGGAATCCCGTCCGAGCTTTGAATCGAAGCTCGGCAACGACCCTGACATGAACTGGATGTAAATGCATTCAACACACCTCCAATAACGGGTCATCGATGAACGTGGACATCATGCATAGGCCGACGAAGGGCGCGTTGTCAATGATGACAGGGATTCCACAGTATTTGATGAAAGACAGCGCCAACGATGGGTTGGATGGTTTCTGAAGCCATTCAGCTACCACGAGCCCGCCGTAGGCGAGACATTTCACCAAACTTCTCCTTCCTCCAACTCCGGCGACATCGACATTCCATCCAGTGTTCAACCAAATCGACCTGCCATACGCCATCGGATCCGTATCTGCAACGACTTTGAGAACACCGTCCAATTCAGTGACGCCAAACAGGCTGCCGGTTTTTTTGAGGTCTAGGCGCTCGGTCAACGCCTTCAACGGCATAGGGGAAATCAGGTAGAAAACCATTCGATTCGGAAGCTCTTTCCCCCAAATTTTCGCCATCTCTTGCTCACAATCGATTTCACATTGTTTCGTGCATTCAGCTCTTCCAAAACCTCTCGACGTTCCTCTGCCGATAAGCAACCGGTCGATTCGGTCGGGAAGGTCTTTTCCGTCCACGGAAGCGAGAGTAACTCCGAATTCGACTCCGGGTTCGAGCGCAGTGTACTCAAATAGCAAACCGGTGTGTGACGAGGCAGTGTACCTGTTCATGCCGACCGAAACCAGCGAAACGGTTTTCGACTCGGTTGTATACCCAGGGTCAAATTTCTTAGACACGAGTTTCGGATGCATCGGCCTTAGCAAATGTCCCCTTTCACATCTGCTGACTATGAATTTCTCAGCGATTTGGCCGATGGATGAGTTGGCTAGTGACGCAAGTTTTTCCTTCTCTGGCTTGATGAATTTACCGCATTCTCGACATGCGTACAGGAAAGGATAAGCTGGAAGCATCCTTTCACCTTCGTGAGCAAGGAATGCCGGGGAAGAGACAATTTTGGGTAAGCGGGAAGCGGTGAAGCCGTATCCCAAAACTCGGTTTACAGCACCTCCAATCGTCTGGCCGGGAATAATCTGCGTCTCGGTCTCAAACCCTCTATCGGTCCTCCCCTTCGACACAACGGTTGGCGACACCAACTTAATTTTGTAAAGTGAAACCTTCAGACCCATGCCCATTCACCCAGAAAGCGCAACAACTGCTCGAATTCACCCAGTTTGTTCTTCACCTCCGGCGGAATTTGGTCAATGTTTGCGAGTTTC